>JASJDW010000228.1 GCA_030064955.1 Crocosphaera sp. | reverse complement strand
TTCCAAGCTTCGGCAAAATCGGGATAATTATTAATGGTTTCTGTTAGTATTTCTTCAGCTTTTTGGAAATTTCCCAGTTCCATCAAAGATTGCGATCGCCTTAATAATTCTCGACCAATTTCTCCTTTTTGTTCAAACCATAGTTGCCACAATTCAGTTGTAGCCTGTTGTCGGGCTACTTCATCCGTTTTTTTTAAGTCTTGTAGTAGTTGAGTAATTTTTGAAGACTTCACAGTAATATTTTAAGGATGATTGAATGTTTTTTAATCGTTCAATAGACTGATTTATGATTTGCTATCCGTCTGCTCATCTGATTTTACTTCAGGGATATAATCTGGCTTTTCTGCATTTTCCCAACCAGCAGGACGTTTTGAATTATACCAAGCAATGGAACCAATGGTAACTGCCGCGATGAAACCAACCACATAAACGATAACAAAATAGGTAGGGAATTGTCCGACAGTTGCTAATACTAAGTTCATTTTTTTACTTTCTTTTATTTACTTCTTCCTATCTTATCTTACCAAACCTTGTCATCCAATTCAAAACATACAGGCTAATTGGTAATATTTTATCTAAATTTGACAGCTATTTAATTGATTTATCAATACGGTTAACCATCCTGTGAACCCCCAAAACTTCATTCCTAACATGGGTAAATGGCCTTGAGGGGCCCAAAGATTAAAATTGAGGTTTTTATAAGATAGCCAATTTTTATTTTGTCTCCAGCCTACTTTTTCTGCAAACTCACGCCAAATTTTAGCATCATACTCTTGTTTTCCTCCTAAGTTTTGATAGAGGTTTTTTTGTACTGAAAACCCAAAACGTCCATTGCTTCCTTCATACCAAAGTTGATTAATAATTTTCAATTCATGACAGGGTAAATTCTCAACATGATGTGTATCTAGCCATCCTGCTTTTTCTCGGTTACTTATTTTTAAGATAATTTTTGCTGTTTCTTGATCTGCTTCTTTTAGATTGCCGATTGTTAAGAATTCTTGTAATTTTCTGTAATCAATTTTTGAATCAGAAATCGAAACTATTTTGGAGATATTTTGAGCCGTTTTTGTTTGTTCTTTTAATTTAATGACAGTTTCTTTTTTAGGTTCTTGTAAAGAAGATTGAGACAGGGTTGCTGTAGCCAACTGCTCTCTTCTGCTAGGGTTAAGCATTACTTGTCGAGAGTTTCTAAGATTACGTTTTTTACTAATAGTTGCTTTGTTTTGTGTCAAGAGTTTCAGCCATTCTTGAATTGACTGAGGTCGTTTTTCAGGGCGCAATTCCATGCCTTGAAGAATAGCAAAATTAACAGTATCACTAATATCAGAATTATGGTTTTTGGGAGGAATAAGATTAGCCCCTTGTTGACGAAAAGGGGCAGGGAAGGGTAACTGTAAGGTGAGAATATAGTATAAAGTAGCAGCTAAAGCATAAACATCAGTATAAGCTCCTCGTTTAGCTGTCAATTCATATTGTTCTAAAGGGGCAAAAGATTCCGTACGAGAATTGGTGTGAGTTTGAATTTTATCTTGTACAAATTCCCTAGCTAACCCAAAGTCAATTAAAATAGCTCGCATATCCCGTTTACGAAGCATAATATTGCCTGGTTTAATGTCTCGATGAATAAATCCTTGTTCATGAATATAAGTTAAAGCTGAACCAATTTGTTGAATATAATTTAATGCTTCTTCTTCTGCTATACCATTTTTATAATTAACATATTGTCTCAGGGTTCCTCCTGCAATATAATCCATTACCATACACCACAGTTGTTCTTCTTGACAGACATTATAAACTTTAATGACATGGGGATGATTACATTTAGCTAAACAAAAAGCTTCTTGAATAAATCGTTCTTGATGTTTACTAAAATCAGGTTGATTTTGAATAATAGCATTGAGGGTTTTAATCGCAACTGGATGTCCTTTAGGATGTTCTTTCGCACGATAGGTAATTCCTGAACCTCCATATCCTAAAACTTTATTAATTTCATAGCGACCGCTTTGTAATTTTGTTCCAGGTTTCCAGTTACTCATAATAGTTTTCATCAGGTTCATAACTATCATTATTATTCCCAAAACTATTTAAAAATCTTCATAAGAGTGTGGGAAGTGTGGGAAGGGTGGGGAGTGTGGGAAGTGTGGGGAGTGTGGGAAGGGTGGGGAGACTAGAAGAATATCACTATTTTTCTCTCCCTGCTTCGGAACTCCGGAACTCCCAACTCCCTGCTCCCCTATCTCCCTTGTCTCTAAGGTCCCCCAGTCCCCTTGTCTCCCTCTGCTTGAACTAACAATAACCTATGCAGTATTAAGCTATCCCATTCCCATAATTTCGTAACCAGCATCTACATAGATCACTTGTCCGGTAATACCACTCGCTAAGTCACTAGATAAAAAAGCGGCCGTATTACCTACCTCTATTTGTGTTACCGTACGTTTTAACGGGGCAACCTCTTCTACATGACGAATCATATCTAAAATGCCTCCCACCGCAGAAGACGCTAAAGTACGAATGGGACCGGCTGAAATGGCATTAACCCGAATCTTATCAGGGCCCAGTTCAGAAGCTAAATAGCGCACACTCATTTCTAGACCAGCTTTAGCCACTCCCATTAAATTGTAGTTAGGAATCACTTTCACTCCTCCTAGGTAGGTTAAGGTGACAATACTTCCTCCTTCCGTCATTAAAGGTTTAGCGTATTTAGCCATATTTGCTAAAGAAAAGGTACTAATTTCAAGAGACTGACTAAAAGCTTCCCTGGAAATAGCACTAAAGTCACCTCCTAACCCTTCTTTATCCGCAAAGGCCAAACAGTGGATCAAAATATCCAGTTTTCCCCAAGTGTCTGCGACTGCTTTAAAGGTTTCTTCTACCTGAGCTTCATTTTGAACGTTACAAGGCACGATAATAGAAGGATTGATGGGTTCAACCACTTCACGGACTTTCTTCTCAAACCGTCCTTTTTCGTCGGGTAAATAGGTAACAGCAAGGTTAGCTCCTGCCTTATGGAGTTGTTGAGCAATTCCCCAAGCAATAGAGCGATTGTTAGCAATTCCTGTAACCAGCGCGTTCTTTCCAGTTAAATCTAACATAATTATTTTGACAAATGGGCAAAGTTTCTGCCGAATCAACCCCCATTGTTCCATAATGGTGGCTATAATCAGGGACAGAACCAGGGATAAATTATCCCAATAAAATTATTGTGAAGCAAAATGTAGCAAAAACCTTTAAAGATACGTTAAAGTGTTGTTTTTATCTGGGACTAAAAAATTATCCTTCCTATAATCAGTCCCCTTATTTTTTCGGTGTTGTATTAAATTGTAATGGAATTGTCTGTACCACAAGATAAACCTTTAGCTGCTGTTTTCCGCCGTATTGGTGGCGGTGCTTATCCCCCTGTCGTTGAAGCCTTTGATCGGGGGAAAACGATCTTTTTTCCTGGTGATCCGGCGGAAAGGGTGTATTTTTTACTCAAAGGCGCGGTGAAACTGTCTCGAGTTTACGAAGCAGGGGAAGAAATTACAGTGGCCTTGTTAAGAGAAAATAGTGTGTTTGGTGTGTTGTCTTTAATTACAGGACAACGCTCTGATCGTTTTTATCATGCGGTGGCTTTTACCCCTGTAGAGTTATTATCGTCTCCTATTGAACAAGTTGAACAAGCCCTCAAAAGTAACCCTGATTTGTCCATTTTAATGCTTCAGGGGCTATCCTCACGAATTTTACAAACGGAAATGATGATCGAAACCCTAGCACATCGGGATATGGGTTCCCGTTTGGTCAGTTTTCTGTTAATTTTATGTCGGGACTTTGGGGTGCCAACGCCTGAAGGGATTCGTATTGATTTAAAATTGTCCCATCAAGCCATCGCTGAGGCCATTGGTTCAACCCGTGTGACGGTTACTCGTCTTCTCGGAGATTTACGCCAAGAAGAAATGATTTCCATTCATAAGAAGAAAATTACGGTTCATAACCCAGTTGCTTTGTCTCAGCAATTTGCCTAACCTTGTTGTTAACCCGAAAAGCGAATGACCAGTGCTTATATCCTAATTGCATCAATCCTCATTTTAGGAGGTTTAGTAGCAGCATTGGGCGATCGCTTAGGGAGCAAAGTGGGAAAAAAAAGACTCACCATCGGTAATTTGCGCCCTAAACAAACCGCCGTGGTGGTAACTGTGTTTACAGGAACCTTAATTGCAGCCTTAACCTTTGGGATTTTAATAGCTTTTAGTAAATCCCTCCGAGAAGGGCTTTTTGAATTAGATGAAATTCAAAAACAATTACGTATTGCTAGGGCTGATTTAGAGCAGCTAGGTAATGATAAAGAAGGTGTTGAAAAGGAGTTGCAAAAAACAAAAGAAGAGCAGCAAAAAGTTGAAAAAAAATTACAATCCACCAACGATAATTTCAATAAAGCTAAACAACAACTTAAATCAGTTTCTAGTCAAGCGGTTCAATTAAAAGCAGATATTCAAACCTTACTTAATGAAAGAAAAGAACTTAGACAAAATAAAATTGAACTAGATCAAGAAATTCAACAATTGAAACAAGAGGTTAGTAAACGAGATGAAGAATTAACCAAAGGAAAAGCCCAAATTGCTCAACAAACCCGTATTTTAAATGAACGGCAAAAACGCCTTAAAAGTTTAGAGGAACAACAAAGTACGTTGCAAGCTGAAATTGATAGAAGAGATGCTGACATCACGAAACTTGATCAAGCTATTAATGAAAAAGATATGGCACTCAAAGAAAGAGAATTTCAGTTACAACAGTTAGAACGAGAATCCAGTTATTTACAGAGACAAGTGGCACTTTTAGAGCAGTATTATCAAACCTATCAAGAGTTACGAGAAAGAAAAATTGCAATTGTTAGAGGTCAAGTTTTATCTATCGGTGCAGTGCGTCTCGTGGTTCCAAAAGCAGGAACTCAAGTAGTAGATGAATTGTTACGACAAGCAAATCGAACAGCCATAGAATTAGTGGGAAAAGGGGATATTAAACCAGATGAAAGAGTAGTTAAAATTACCCAAGGACAGGTTCAACAATTGGTGCAAAAGTTACAAGATGGACGGGAATATGTGGTCAGAATTATTGCTGCTGGTAATTACGTTCAAGGAGAAAAAGAGGTGAGAGTTTTTGCTGACATTGCCTTGAATCAACAGATTTTTAGTGAGGGGGAAACGATTGCTATTATTTCCATGGACTCTTTAGAATTAACTGATGAAATTATCCAAGAAAGATTAGATTTATTGCTCTCTGCTACCCAATTTCGCGCTCGTCGTTCTGGGGTTTTAGGGGGAATTCAAGTGGGAGATGGAAGACTTAAAACTGTGGTAGATTTTATAGAAGAGATTAAACAATCTGGAGAAGGATTAGATGAATTAAGAGCCGTTGCTATGGAGGATACTAAAACGATTGGTCCCCTTAAATTAAAATTGTTAGGCATTAGGGATGAAGAAATTATTATAGAAGCAGATGGAGAATCATGAATCAAGAAACATCATCAAAATTATTAGGATTTGACCCAGGAAGGGATAAATGTGGTGTTGCTGTTACCGATGAACAGGGTAACATTTATTACCATGAAGTGATTGAATCTTCTCAAGCTATTTCAACCCTTAATAATCTCATTCAACAGTTTTCTATTAACTTATTAGTAATGGGAAATCAAACCACTTCTAAACAGTGGAAAAAACGCTTAGAAAATGAGTTATTGGTGTCTGTTCCTATTGTCCTTATAGACGAACGAAATAGTACCCTAGAAGCACGCGATCGCTATTGGGAAATGTATCCCCCTCAAGGGTTAATACGTCTGCTTCCGGCTGGAATGCGAAACCCTCCTCGTCCCATTGATGATATTGTTGCTATTTTATTGATAGAAAGGTATTTTAATAGTATTAAATGAGGATAAAATAAATGACGTTACCACAAGTTATTAATCAATTTATCAAAAATCCCTCCCATTTACCGAAAAATATTATCTGGCGTTTTCCTAAAAAATTATCCACCCAAAAGCATATTTTTGTCTTAGGTGCGCCTAGAAGTGGCACTACTCTAGCTAAGTTAATTTTAACCTCTCATCCCTATTTAATTGGCCCTGGTTACGAAACTGCATTTTTTACTTATCGTGATATTTTTAGCTTTAGATTTAAAGGAATTAAACCCCAAAAAATGGATGAGTTAAGGCAAAACTGTCATGATATTGTTGAGTTTTTTGATGTTTTTACCAATCATGTTTTGAGCGAGCATCCAGAGGCTAAATATTATGTAGAAAAAACCCCTCAGCACGTTTTAAAATTAGCATTTTTAACGAAATATTTTCCTAATTCAAAATTTATTCACATGGTAAGAGACGGAAGAGACGGTTATTGTTCTGCAAAATATCATAAAAATGTTGTTCAAGGAAGTGATGTTAAACGCTATGCAAAGTATTGGAAAAAATGTCTTAATAGTCGGATAAAATTAGGAGAGCAAGATAACATTTTAGACGTTAAATATGAATCTTTAGCATCCGATCCAGAAACTACCATTAAAGCAATGATGTCCTTTATTGGAGAAAGCTATCATCCTCAACAGTTAGAACCCAGTAAATACTCTAATAATGCGATCACTAACATAAAAACCCCAGTATTTGCGAAACTTTCTTCTAATATTAATGATTCTAGTATTCAACGTTATAAAAAAGAATTATCAACCCAAGAAATTGAACTATTTAATAATATTGCTGGTGAACAATTGCGTCATTTTGGTTATAAAGTTGAATAATTTTAATAAATAAAATTTAAAGATTATTATTTTCTGTTCTATCATTACCAACATTATCCCCATCACCTAAATGACTTTGCTGAATAATCTGAATTGGACGACTTGCTTCTCTTTCAAGGATTTTCATTAGATTAGTGTTTTCTCGTTTATAGGATTCAATTTCCGTATTTTTTATAGCTAATTTTGATTTATATTCTGCTTCTAATTCTTTCTTTTCTTGTTCATACTTTTGCACTAACTGTTCATGAAGTTTCTCTTTATCAGCATCAGGAGGAACATGAACTTTAACAACAAAAACCCCATCCCCTTTTTTTTCAATACTTTGGACTTCTAAGGGAGTTTCCTCATTTTGTACCTGTACTTTGTTCATAGCAGATAGAAAAGCTCTCCAGTCAATTCCATTCCGAAAAATTAAATCAACCGTATCAAAAACTTCTTCAAAAAGTTTGCTAAATTCATTCCCTTGAAATTCACCACTACTAGGACTACGTTCTTTTTTATTGTTGAGAAGATAAACATATTGACAATCAACATTATCTAAAATTGTAGTGGTATCAATATTCCAGTTTTCTACGCAAGCACCCGTTAAAGTAGCATCACTAAAATTAGTTTTAACAGCGTTAACTTCTGTTAAATTAGTATGTTTCAAATTAGCATATTTAAAACTTGCTTCACTGATATCTGCTTGAGTTAAATTGGCTTCTTGAAGGTTAGCAGATTCTAGGTTTGCACCTCTTAGAGAGGCTTTAAATAAGTTAATTCCAGAACCATTACTAGGGTTAATTAATAAATCTCTAACGGTAGGATTAGCTAAGATTGTATTTCCTGCTCTGGCTAAGTTTAATTTAACTGTATCTTTAAAACAGGTACAGGTAAGAATGGCTTGATTAAAGTTGGTATTTTTTAAAGTTGCGCTAGTAAAATCTGCATCAGTAAGATTGGCTTTAAAGTAATTTGTTCCTCCTATCAAAAAAGTAATAAACAATATAATTGGGCGAACCCATTTATACTTTTCCTCTTCTTGAAGTCCTTGCTTACTAATATATATACCAGAAATCCAGCCTACCACTGAGACAATAATTCCTATAATCATTGAAAATTGACTTTCATTAGATCTTGAATATCCTTCAATAAATCCAATGATGGCGAATAGAATAGGAAGGATATAAATTACCCATTTTTCATAAAGTACCCAAAAAATTCCTGTACAAATAGCAGAAATAACTGTAATAAAAAGTGTAATACCTCCTAATATTATATATAGTTCTAAATTGGTTAATCTTATATCTATGAATGCAAAAGCGGTTGCTATTATTCCACAAACAACA
>JASJDW010000227.1 GCA_030064955.1 Crocosphaera sp. | reverse complement strand
CCCACACTTCCCACACTCAACTTAACTAAAATATTGATACCCCCAATTGAAAACTGCTATCAGTGCATAAAATTATTGTTTCCATCCTACTCAATACAAGAAGCGATTAAAGAGAGGATTATTCATGTTTGCTAACATTCCTGAAACAAAAATGCACTGGATACGCTGGGGATTAGCTATTGGTTGGCTACTGCTCATTTTCTCTATGTTTTACGACCCCGTTTCGGCTTTTTTAACGGAACCCTATCAATTCTTTGGACCGAAAATGGCACATACTTGCTATGAGTTTCAAGGGAAATGTCTTCCTTTAAGTCCCTATCCCTTGGGACCAAGAATCTTTTGGGGGATGATAGTTCCCACATCTATTATTATTTTAGTTCTCTTTGGTCACGAAGCTTGGCGACGCATTTGCCCTTTATCCTTCTTTTCTCAGCTTCCTCGCGCTTTAGGATGGCAACGCAAACGGTTGGTTAAGGAGAATTCTTGGTTATCTCGTAACCATCTATACTTGCAATGGGGTTTGTTGTTTTTGGGGTTAAATGTGCGTTTACTGTTGGTTAATTCCGATCGCCTGTTATTGGGAATTTTCCTGAGTTTTACTATCTTATCAGCCATTACCGTTGGCTTTTTATACGGGGGCAAAAGTTGGTGTCATTATTTTTGTCCTATGGCCCCGGTACAAATGATTTACAGTGAACCCAGTGGTATTCTAACCTCCGAAGCGCATACTGCACCTCCTATGTCCATTACTCAGTCTATGTGTCGCAAGGTGGATAGTCAGGGACAGGAAAAAAGTGCTTGTGTCGCTTGTCAGTCTCCTTGTATGGATATTGATGCAGAAAATGGGTATTGGAGTAAAATTAATCAAAGCGATCGCAAGTTACTCTATTATGGTTATCTCGGTTTGGCCATTGGGTTTTATGTTTATTTTGGTCTCTATTCGGGTAACTGGCAGTTTCTCTCTGGAGGAGTTTGGAACGAAACCAATCAACTTGTAACCCTATTTTCTCCAGGTTTTTATATTTCAGGTCATGCTATTCCTATTCCTAAAATTGTAGCGGTTCCTTTAACGTTACTGTTCTTTTCAGGGGCAACTTATGTCATAGGAATGCGGTTAGAAAAAGCTTATAAACGTTACAATAAGCGATTCAAAAAACCGTTATCTTTAGAACAGGTTCATCATCGTTTATTTACCCTATTTACCTTTGTTTCCTTTAATTGTTTGTTCTTTTTAGGAGTGCGTCCCACGTTAGGATGGATACCGTTTCATGGACAAAATATGATAACTTGGGCTGCTATTTTAATGAGTGGGTTATGGTTAGTTAAAGCGTGGCAACGTCGATATGAGCAATATACGAAAGAACGAGATAGTCATTTATTGCGTCGTCAACTGGGTAAAATGTCTATAGATTGTTCAGCGTTTCTTGAAGGTCGTACCTTAGATGATTTAAACGCCGATGAATTGTATGCTTTAGCTAAAGTGTTGCCTGGTTTTACCCATCAATCTCGTTTACAAGTCTATACTGGAACTTTAAAAGAAGCGATCGCTCAACGTCGTGTCAGTTATCAAAGTAGTCTAAAAGTATTCCAAAGCTTACGTCAAGAATTAGGGATTAATGAGGACGAACATTGGAGAAGTTTAGAGCAACTGTGTCAAGATTATCCTGAATTATTTGTACCCCATTTAGGACAAATTTCCGATGCAGAATTAACCATTCGTCGTCCCATTAAAGAGACTTTTTCTAATCCTGAGTTAACCATGCAACGACCTTTAGATGTTAAATATGGTCAAAGTTTATCTGTTTTAGGGAAAGGGAATAGGGAACAGGGAACAGGGAATAGGAAACATTTGTTGAAAGGTTCAAGAGATGGAGAGAAAACGATTCAAAGACCGTTTTCAAAGAAAAAATAAGGGTTAGGTTGCATAACATTTTCGTAGGGGTAAACGGCCGTTTACCCCTACTGGACTGTTTCAGCTACAGCCCTTTGCGAGTTACACAAATACACTTAACTCCTGCCTCCTGCCTCAAACCTTAACCTCTTGTACTACATTAAGTCGTAAACTGCTGTAGCCCGATTTGTAGCCCAGATGGAAGTTATCCTCAATGTTCATGTTTTTTGATCCCCATCGAGGATGGAGACAGGTAAATAATCGAGATAGTCAAATTCGCCTTGATTGGGCAGAAGAAATTCGTCAACTGTTGGATGTGGACTATCCCAACGCCAAGAAAATCAGGCGTTGCATCACTGCGGGATGATTTATAATTAAAGAGAAAATTTTAAAGGGAGCGATCGCTGAAAAAGGAAATGCAAATTAGTTGTCCAAAATCTGCCTCCAATAATATTAGAAAAAACGGTCATAGACGAGGAAAACAAAACTATCAATGCAAGGATTGTGGGCGACAATTTATCGAGTTCTATTCTTATAATGGTTATCCTAAAGAATTCAAAGAAGAATGTTTGACTATGTATGTCAATGGTAATGGATTTAGAGCTATTGAAAGGATCAAGAAAGTCAATCATAATACAGTCATACGTTGGGTAAGAGAGACAGGAAATCAGTTACCACATAGTCCTGAACACTACCAAATTCCACAGGTTGGTCAACTAGATGAATTACAAACATTTGTTGGTAAAAAAGCGGTGCGACCCCGCTCGGGTTTCCCGAGCTAGGGAACGCGCACCAAGACAAAATAAGATATGGATTTGGACGGCTTTGGATAAGGACTACTCTAATATTTTAGAATATGTAATAGGTGATAGAAGTGCAGAAACATTTAAACAATTATGGTCAAAAGTAAAAGAATGGAATTGTTATTTTTGGATAACAGATGGATATAAAGTTTATCCAAAATTTATTCCTGACGGAGAGCAGATTGTTAGCCAAACGTCTATGACAAGAATAGAGGGAGAAAATAGTCGTTTGCGTCATTATTTAGCAAGACTACATCGTAAGACATTTTGTTATTCGCGCGTCAAAAGAAATGCTATTTTTGTCAATTAAACTACTTATTTATTATTAAACCCCGCCGTTAACGGCGGGGTCTTATCCATGATCCCTTTAAAGCCTTTCCAATCCTTCTCAGATTCAATGCCAATACAGCCAGCCGTCCCCGGAACATTGCGGTCTGCATGAATGCCAAAATCACCGCGTGTTACTCCCCCCACATCAACTAAATGAGGATTAATCTTGTAGAACTTCCCCTTGATGCCAGGATTAGATAAAGTTAAAGGACGCACATCCACCATGTAACGGGTTGTGTTCACTCTTACCATTGAGGGAATCGGCCCCCGCATAGGCTGATCCTCTCTTCCCCCCACACCGCTAACCGCGTTCCAAGCCCCGTCAATTATGCCCTCCTTAGTATTAACAGCGATCAATTTACCCTTTCCCCGATTGTTTTTATCAGCAATAAAAACCAGTATTTTAGGATGCTTGGTGTAAGGAATTTTAGACGTATAAACAACTGTTCTAGCTTGTTCTTGTGGATTAATACTGACAGGATTAGGCAAGGCTTCTTGAAAAAGAAATAAGATTGGCAAAGGGAGATCCTAAAAGAATTCAATAATGCCTTTAGCTTAGCTCGTAATTTACTTCATACTGAGTTTCCAGAAGCAAAAAAAAGTAAAAGTGAATCGTCAGACAAAGTAGACGGTATTTGGTTATTTATTAGTAACACCGAGCAACATCCAGGCTGGCAGAAATTCTGGGAAAAAAAGTTAAGTAAATCAATCGGAACGGCTCAACAAGTTGGTTTTAGTCCTCAAATAATTAAGTTAGCTCAACAGATTGTTAGGCTTAAACAGCGTCGAATCAAGATTAAACAAAGGTTTAAGGAGTTTTTAGCTAACCCTAATTATCAATTTTATTGCGAAGCGTTTGATCAATTCGGGCTAGGAATTTATGAATCTGTAATAATTCTTTGCCAAATCTATCCTTTTGAGCAATTTTTAGACGGCGATGAGAACGAACTTCGCAAGGTCAAACCTCGCAAATTTGGCAAAAGTGGGAAGCCCATAACTAAGCGTGTGGGGTTAAATTGGTTTCATGCCTGTTTGGGGAAAGCGGTTAAACCTTGGGAGTCAGGAAAGAAAAAGGGTCATATCGTTACGGGTTCGGTTCTGGCAAGGATTCAGTTATATTTGTGGGCGCGTCGTACTATGGCTTTATCGCCACCGAAAAACCCTAAGCCTAGAGTAAAGTTTTTGCGCGATCGCTATCTCAAGGATATTCAGGCAAAGTTAACTGAGGAGGGAAACATTGACCCCAATTTCCGTGGGTTAAATTCCCTCAAACAATGGGGTAAGGCCAGAGTGGGGGATAAATTAGTTAAGTTGTTGTTTAAGGAATTAATAGAAGCTTATCGTAGACATCAACAACAGTAACCACAAAAAAAGGGTGGGCAATGCCCTCCCTTGGTGGTGGTAAGTAAAGCGACAAAATCTTAAACTAAAAGATGGACTTAAACGAGAGAAACCTATAATGACCACAACTGCGCCTTTTCTGACTGGAAGTCAAATACGCGATCACTTTTTACAATTTTACGCTAAAAAAAATCACCAAATTTTGCCCAGTGCTTCTTTGGTTCCTGAAGATCCCACTGTACTCCTCACCATTGCCGGGATGCTTCCTTTTAAACCTATTTTTCTCGGTCAAAAGCAACCAGACTTCCCCCGCGCTACTACCTCTCAAAAGTGCATCAGAACCAATGATATCGAAAATGTGGGACGTACCGCTAGACACCATACTTTTTTTGAGATGTTAGGGAATTTTAGCTTTGGGGACTATTTTAAAGAACAGGCTATAAAATGGGCTTGGGAACTGTCTACCGAAGTCTATCAATTACCTCCAGAAAATATTGTCGTTAGTGTGTTTGAAAAGGACGATGAAGCGTTTAAACTTTGGCAGGAAATGATTGGTATTCCTCCCCAAAGAATTAAAAGAATGGGAGAAAAAGATAACTTTTGGCAAGCAGGGCCAACTGGTCCTTGTGGACCTTGTTCAGAACTTTATTATGACTTTCATCCAGAATTAGGAGATGAAAATATTGATCTAGAAGATGATTCCCGTTTTATCGAGTTTTATAACTTGGTATTTATGCAATACAATCGAGATGCTGAGGGAAATCTCACCCCATTACAAAACAAAAATATTGACACGGGAATGGGGTTAGAACGGATGGCGCAAATCTTACAAAAAGTGCCTAATAATTATGAGACGGATCTGATTTTTCCTATTATTGAAACCGCAGCAAAAATTGCAAGTATTCAATACAAGAAATCAGATGAAAAGACTAAAGTCTCTTTGAAGGTTATTGGGGATCATGTACGTTCAGTGGTTCACATGATTGCTGATGGTATTACTGCATCAAATACGGATAGAGGTTATGTTTTACGCCGTTTAATTCGTCGCGTGGTGCGTCATGGTCGTTTAATTGGAATTGAAGGAAAATTTATCAATCAAGTAGCAGAAACAGCTATCCAACTTTCTGAAATAGCTTACCCTCAAGTTAGGGAACGGGAAAGCTTTATTAAAGGAGAATTGGAACGAGAAGAAGTAACTTTCTTAAAAACCTTAGAACGGGGAGAAAAATTACTAGCTGAAATTATTAGTAAAACTAAAGGACAAGGGCAAATTTCTGGAATAGATGCTTTTACTTTATATGATACTTATGGCTTCCCTTTGGAGTTAACTCAAGAAATTGCAGAAGAAAGTAATTTAACGGTAGATATTGATGGCTTTGATGCAGAAATGAAACAGCAGCAAGAACGGTCAAAAGCTGCCCATGAAACCATTGATTTAACGGTACAAGGAAGCTTAGATACATTAGCTGAACATATCCATCCCACAGAATTTTTAGGCTATACAAACTTACAATCAAATGCCAAAATTGAAGCTGTTTTAATCGAAGGTAAAACTGTTGAAACGGCAGCAGTCGGAACGGATGTTCAAATCATCTTAGATCAGACTCCATTCTATGGAGAATCAGGGGGACAGATAGGCGATTGTGGATATTTGACAGGGGAAAATTTAGTTATTCGTATTAATGATGTTCAAAAAGAATCAGGAATTTTTGTTCATTTTGGTCATGTAGAAAGGGGTGAAATTTATGTTAACGCTCAGGTTAATGCAACTATTGATCGAGCTTGTCGTCGTCGAGTGCAAGCAAATCACACGGCAACCCATTTGTTACAAGCAGCTTTGAAGAAAGTGGTTGATGATTCTATCTCTCAAGCAGGATCCTTAGTTGCCTTTGATCGTCTTAGATTTGACTTTAACTGTCCTCGTTCCGTTACCCCAGAAGAATTACAAGAAATTGAGGATTTAATTAATAGTTGGATTGCTGAAGCACACGATACAAAAATTGCAGTGATGCCGATAGAAACCGCTAAAGAAAAGGGTGCAGTTGCTATGTTTGGGGAAAAATATGGGGCAGAAGTTCGGGTGATAGATGTGCCTGGGGTTTCTATGGAATTGTGTGGCGGAACTCATGTTAAAAATACCGCAGAAATTGGACTATTTAAAATTATGTCTGAAAGTGGTATTTCTTCAGGCGTTAGACGCATTGAAGCCGTAGCAGGACCCGCTGTTTTAGAATATTTGAAAGTACGGGAAACTGTGGTTAAAGATCTCTGCGATCGCTTTAAAATTAAACCAGAAGAAATCAGCGATCGCATCACTACCCTACAGTCTGAACTAAAAACCACTCAAAAAGAATTAGAAGCAGTTAAACAAGACCTTGCTGTTGCTAAATCTGACCAATTATTAAACGAAGCTGAGTCCATTGGTGAGTTCAAACTGTTGGTTTCAGACATGGGAGAAATGGAGGCAAAAGCTTTACAAACCGCAGCAGAAAGATTACAACAGAAATTAGGAGAAGGAGCCGTTATTTTAGGGTCGATTCCCTCAGAAGGAAAGGTTAGTTTAGTAGCAGCTTTTAGTAAAAAAGTCAATAAAGAAAAGCAACTTCAAGCCGGAAAATTTATCGGAGAAATTGCTAAAATATGCGGTGGTGGAGGTGGAGGTCGTCCTAACTTGGCCCAAGCAGGAGGACGAGATCCCAGTCAGTTACCCCAAGCTTTATTAACCGCTAAAGAACAGCTAAAAGAAGGATTACAGTAGCTTAAAGAGTGTGGGAAGGATGGGTGAGGGTGGGAAGTGTGGGAGGAGAGGGGAGTGTGGGGAAGTGTGGGAAGGGTGGGGAGTGATAGGGTGATGGGGTGATGGGGTGAAGAGATATCAATCATTTCTCCAAAGTCCCCCAGTCCCCCTGCTCCCCCTGCTCCCTCTGCTCCCCCATCTCTCTTGTCTCCAAAAACTCCCAGTCCCCTAGTCTCCCAGTCCCCAAAATCTCCCCGCTCCCTGCTCCCTAATCCCCAATTAAACGGGACTGGCCGGATTTGAACCGGCGACCTAGCGCTTCAGATTGGTGCAGGTTTCCCTACTCTCTGGACTATTCCTTCACCTTAGACAACAGCTTGTCCGTAGGTGGTGGCCGTTATGTTATCAGTGTTGTTTCCCTTTAATTACAGTTTCCCCTAGGCAACTGATAACCAGTCTCTGCACCTTCTCTACCAGGGTTGTAGAGCTTGGCTCAAGATTACCCTATCTAAATTTCTAGACTTAGGCTTCCTTGAATTTGACCACATTCATACCTGACGTTTCCGTACAGGATGCCCGACATCTCAGGAGGCGCTTGCTCTATCCAACTGAGCCACAGCCCCTTATACTATTTTCATTATAACTTGTTAAGTAGCTAGACTAAACGTTTTAGGAAAGGAAAGAAACAGTCTAATAACTATCATTTGCAACGGGTCAAAGTGGCCAAGCTTCATCTTAAAGTATCAAGACAACGTAAAGACAAAGCAATTAAAGATGCTTTGGCGTTAGTCCAGTCTAATGATTTGGTAGTCTATGAGGCTTTAAAGGTTAGAAACTTGGTCAAAAACCGTACCCACCCCCATCCCCTCCTGGGAGGGGAGCCAGAGGGGTGGGTTAGTGATGCGTCTTGGTATCAATTCACTCAATGGTTGAATTATTTTGCCAAGATTTATCGCATTGTTTGTGTTGCTGTCCCTCCTCATTTCACCACTCAAGATTGTTCAGTTTGT
>JASJDW010000226.1 GCA_030064955.1 Crocosphaera sp. | reverse complement strand
GATTTTCCTATTGTTCCTAGTCATCAAACTGGACAAAATTGGCGTTATACTTATTTATCAGTTCATCGAGAAAATGCAGATTTATCCGAGGAAATTCTAGGGGTAATTGCTCGTTATGATCGACAATTAAATCAGCTAACTGTAGCGAATATGGAAGAAAATGTATATGCTTCAGAACCGATTTTTGTTCCTAATACTCCCCACTCAGAACAAGGATGGGTGTTAACCGTCGTTTACGATGGAAATACCCATCATTCTGAATTAAGAATTTATGATAGTGAAAGGTTAGACAATAGTCCATTGTGTCGTTTAGGATTACCGAATGTGATTCCTATGGGATTTCATGGTACTTGGAAACAAGCATAATAAATCCTTATGGTAGTAATAAATTTTCTCCTGTTCTTCCTGTTAGTAACCACAGAAAAGATCGTCCTCCATCTCTAACAATTTTTTCAATGGGTTCGGGGGAATCATCAGAGGGAACCGACAGGGGTTTAAGGATAATTCCTTGAGTCCCAAAGACAATTTCTCCGATAATTCTAGCGCGATTCATGTGATTATTGGAGGTGATCAAATAAACACTATCAATCCCTCGATCTTTAAATTCTTTAACTAAACTGGTAAAATTAGTCACCGTATCCTTCGCTTGATAATCAAGGTGAAGACGATGGTGACTAACCCCTGCGTTCGTAAATATTTGAGTCACATAGTGTTGGGGACTTCCTGAAGAAACCCAAATGGGTAAATTAGGATGTTCGAGAGCTAATTTGGCAGCAAACCGTTCTCGATCCTCGTGTCCCCCTAACACAAAGATTGCTTCAGGTTGCACAAAATAACTTTGTAACTGTTTATAACCTAACCATAACCCTAGACTAGCTAAACAGAGAAGCGGAAAAAGGCGTTTTTTAGGTTTTCGACGGGCAACAACTTTAACGTCTGGTTTAGAAGAACGAATTTTGAGAAACATAAATTATGATACTCATACCAACGTCTTGATGAGTCTGTGCTAAAGGGTCATAACAAGGTCAAATCAACTGTTTTGGGTATGTAAATCTTAGACCTTAAGGTAATGGTTATTCGGTTTAGCACATATCATTTAATAAATGACGTATCTGAGATTATTATGCTCCCTTAATTAAAAATTTAAGTGTCAGAAGGAGGCAGGAGTTGAAAGGCAGCTATGCTGGAGGTTTATTGTTTGGTGGGAGTGCAAGCTCCCACCAAACCCTTTTCCCCAACGGACATCTCACGGGGCGGAACTATTTCGGCCCCGTGTCCTTTTGAAAGGGGAAGCTAGTATCCTTGAGGGGAAACTAAATATAGCACTACGCCTTGAGACTAGGACATTGGTAAAAGCTAAAATACTCTTGTAGTTTACTTTTGCCTTTCGCGTAGCGGTGTTCCTATTTAATCATTGGAGCTTTAATTGCCATATCATAGCGAGAAGCCACTTCCACTTCTTCCACCAAACTAGGCACAGAGTGACGCAAGATTGTCGTAAGTTGTGTGGTGGTTGAATCATAAATCTGAGTCACAATTTTGGGATACAAACCAATACCAATGATGGGAATTAATAAACACCCAATGATAAACACTTCTCTGGGTTCTGCGTCAATGAGTTTGGTATGAGAAATTAACTCTTTATTTTCCGGTCCATATAACATTTCTCGTAACATGGACAGTAAATAAATGGGGGTTAAAATGACACCCACCGCAGCTAAGAAGACGATGATCACTTTGAAGGTAGAGTTATAAGCATCACTGGTGGCAAAACCCACGAATACCATTAATTCTGCCACAAATCCACTCATTCCTGGTAAGGCTAAAGAAGCCATGGAACAAGTGGTCCACATCGCAAACACCTTCTTCATTTTCTTCCCAATACCCCCCATTTCGTCTAACATCAGGGTATGGGTTCGGTCATAGGTTGCCCCTACCATAAAGAAGAGACTTGCCCCAATTAAACCGTGAGAAATCATCTGTAGCATTGCCCCACTCAGCCCAATATCGGTAAAGGAGGCAATACCTATCAACACAAACCCCATATGAGAGATGGAAGAATAGGCAATTTTCCGTTTGAGGTTGCGTTGGGCAAAAGAAGTTAACGCCGCATAAACAATATTAACTACCCCTAAAATAACTAACACCGGGGCAAAATAGGCGTGGGCATCGGGTAACATCCCTGCATTCATCCGTAAAAGGGCGTAACCTCCCATTTTTAAGAGAATACCTGCCAGTAACATATGTGCTGGGGCTGTCGCTTCTCCGTGGGCATCCGGTAGCCAAGTATGAAGGGGAAAAATAGGTAACTTGACCCCATAGGCAATGAGGAAACCAGCATACAAGAATAATTGTAACTTGAGAGGGATATCTTTAGCTGCGATCGCCGTCATATCAAAGGTAACGGTATCCCCAAAAAAGGCCATGGTTAAGGCTGCAACCAGGATAAACAAGGAACCTCCTGCCGTGTAGAGGATAAACTTAGTGGCTGCATATAAACGGCGTTTTCCGCCCCAGATAGATAAAATTAAGTAAACGGGGACTAATTCCAATTCCCACACCAGGAAGAAGAGTAACATATCCTGTACGGCAAAAACGGCTATTTGCCCGCCGTACATGGCTAACATAAGAAAATAAAAGAGTTTGGGTTTAAACGTAACCGGCCAAGCAGCCATGGTTGCTAAAGTTGTAATAAACCCGGTTAATAAAATAAGAGGCATCGCCAAACCATCAGCCCCCACCGACCATTTTAGGTCAAGTTCCGGAACCCAAGCATAGCTTTCCACTAGCTGTAGGTTGGGGTTACTCAGGTCGTAGCCGGTATAAAAAGCGTATACAATAATAACGAAATCGATTAAACCCACGGTTAAAGCGTACCAACGGACGGTTTTACCGTCTTTGTCGGGAATAATGGGGATAAATAACGCTGCTACAATGGGAAAGAGAATAATGGTGGTTAACCAAGGAAAATTAGCAAGGTTCATTGACATTTTCTAAGCATTCATCAATATTTTGGGTATTGGTAGGAGTGAGGTGTCAGGCGTGATATAACTATCTATCAAATAGGCAACTTTTTCTAATAACCTGTTTCCTTTTCCCTAACACAAGACCCGTTAAGGTATGATCAGGATGAAAGCCTAAACTGTGAGGAAATATAACAATCTAGACCATCACCATTACACTCCTAAATCTAACAAGATTTTTCTAGAGATACTATTGTAAAAATCTTAAATTTTTTGAAAATTCTCATCGTCTTAACAAAATCCTAACTAACTATTGTAGTTTGTTTTATTTGTTACCAATTTATAATTCTACATTCTACATTCTGCATTTTACATTCTACCTATGACCTTATCTTCTATTCATCCTGCTAAAATTACCGCTGTTTTATCGGGTTCGATCGCCGAAGAAATTGGCTTTGAAGTTGGAGATGCGATCGTTTCTATTAATGGAACACAACCCCGTGATTTAATCGATTATAATTTTTTGTGTGCTGATGAATTTTTAGATTTAGAGGTATTAGATAGTCAAGGAAAACTGCATCAAGTTGAAATTGAAAAAGATTATGATGATAATTTAGGGTTAGAGTTTGAAACCGCTTTATTCGATGGATTGATCCAATGTAATAATCATTGTCCTTTTTGTTTTATTGATCAACAACCGCCTGGTAAACGAGATACTTTATATTTAAAAGATGATGATTATCGGTTAAGCTTTCTTTATGGAAGTTATTTAACTTTAACAAATTTAACCGAGAAAGAATGGCAACGAATTGAAGCCATGCGGTTATCTCCTTTATATGTTTCCGTTCATGCAACAGAACCAAATATTAGAATTAAATTATTAAAAAACGAACGGGCTGGACGTATTAAAAAACAGTTCCAATGGTTTCAAGAAAGACGGCTACAAATTCATGCTCAAGTAGTAGTTTGTCCTGGGATTAATGATGGTGTACACTTAGAAAGAACGTTAAAAGACTTAGCAGAATTTCATCTAGGAGATATACCAACTATTCTATCAGTCGCTGTAGTTCCTGTGGGTTTAACAAAGTTTCGTCCTACAGAAGATGAATTAATCCCTGTGAGTCAAGAAAAAGCTAAAGAACTTATCAAACAAGTTCAAAGTTTACAACAGAAATTTTATCAACAATTTAACAGTCATTTTGTTTGGTTAGCCGATGAATGGTTTTTAATTGCCCAAGAAGAATTACCCCCAGAATCTCATTACGAAGACTATCCTCAAATTGGGAACGGTGTCGGCTCAATTCGTCGATTTATTAAAGAATTTCAAACCACAGCCAAACAACACTTACCGAAAAAGATGGAAACACCAAAAACATTAACTTGGGTCGTTGGTAATGCAGTAGAAAAAGCATTTCAACCCCTAGTTAAACAGTTAAACCAAGTAGAAAAGCTAACCCTTAATTTAGCTGCATTAAATAGTGATTATTGGGGTCAAGAAATTACAGTGACAGGGTTATTAACTGGACAAGATATTGTTTTAAAATTGAAAGATGAATATTTAGGTGATGGTATTTTGTTACCTTCTATTATGTTAAAAGAACATGATAGAATCTTTTTAGATGATATGAGTGTTGAAGAAGTTTCTCAAACTTTAAAAACGCCTATCATTATTGTTGATAGTATTACTGATTTAATTAACAACTGTTGTACAGTGCCAAATTAAATGACGTAAAGATGCACAATCTACTAAACTACATTTGTTATCTTGACGTTGATTATAAAATCTTAAAGCTGGTTCAAATTGATGATCGGTTTGAGGGAAAATTTCTACATATTAAATCTATTATAAGCTCTAAAAGGCTGTTGGTTAAAGGAAAATGAACAACCAATTTTGTAGCGGTGGGCAAAGTTTTTTAGATTGTGAGTGGTTAAGATAAATCTCTGATTTGCCCACCCTACCTAACTCCCTGAAATAGAATTAATGATTTCCTCTACTTCCTGAACCTGAGAACTATCTCCTAATTCCTCATAACTTGTTTTTGCTTTTTCTAACCACTGTTTGGCTTCCGTTTCATTCCCTAAACTATAATAACTTTCTCCTAATCCTTTTTGTATCTCTGCTTTTCCCGATAAATTCTCTGTTCCTGTTGTTAATTCTAACGCCTTTTTATAAGGGTTCTTAGCTAACTGAGGTAATCCTGTTTCAAAATAAGTATCTCCTAATAGTTGATAAACGGAAACAATTTGACTATCTTGCTTAACTAATTCTTCTAACACTTCAATGGCATCTGCATATAACTCATAACCTCGATATAATTTCGCTAACATTAATCCTTTTTCTTCTGCTGATAAGGATTGTTGTTCAATCGTCTTTTTAGCATCTAACACTGTTTTCTGAGTCGCTTCATCTAATATCGTAAACCCGACTTTATCACTATCACTTGTTGATGAGGTTCCATTATCAGCTTCTATAGTTATGCGATAGCGTCTTCCTTCTTTTAAAGGCATTTCCCCAGAATAGTTTATCTCGGTTTTATTTGTTTGTATCTCCCAATTAACGCCATCAATTTTTACAGTATAATTCGTTGCAACTTCAACAGCATTCCACCGTAATAAAGGAGTATTTGTCAGAATATAACGGTAACGGGGAGTAATTAAATAAGGTAAGTTGGCTAAGGCTTCTTCGGTTTGTCCATCACCACGAAGGGTATCATTATTACTATTGGGTAATCGAATAACAGGAATCCCAGCAGGACAACCACTAGAAACATTATAAGTCCCTGATTTGACTGTCCAAATTTCAGTGTTACTACAATAAACTTTGACAGAACTATTGGCTGCTACATTTAATTTATCATCACCAGTAAGAGTAAGTCCTACCGAAGCATTTTGAAAATTCTTCCATTGTTTTTTTTGGACGGTAACTCTTCCTTTTATCTCAAAAATTGAATGAATACCGATAGGATTACCAAAACTCTTAATAGGAAATCCCAGGATAATAAATAGAATAAGTGTTTGAATTAATTTATTATGTGATACAATTTTTAACATAAATTATTTGTTGGTTTAAGTTAGTCTTTAAACGAATTCAATTAATAGTATAAATTAAAACTCCATTGGTGTCCAATCACCAGAAGAAATAAAACCTGCCCAATAGGACGGATGATTTTTAATCTCACTTTTGAGCATTTCTATTTGAACCTTTCTTAAAGCTTCGCTGCGTCCTTCTCCATTTTTCAATTGTCCATAATAAGCTTCCATTAAGTGTTTTGTAGCATTACTAGAAACTTGCCAAAGACTAATTAATTGACTTTCACTTCCTGCGATTACTAAAGCACGACGTAATCCATAAACGCCATCCCCTATGGAAATATCTCCTCGACCTGTTTCACAAGCAGAAAGGACAACTAATTTGGTTCCGACTAAGTTTAATGCGGTGGTTTCTAAGGCTGTTAAAACTCCATCATCTCCTGCGCTGTCATTAACTTTAACCCCTGCTAAAACTAAACCTGAACGTAACAGAGGATTTTCATTTTTCAGTAATGTTTGATTGGCTTTATTAAGAGAATTTGTGTCAGGAGTTTCACAGAAAAAGCCGTGAGTGGCAAGGTGAAGAATCTTGGGTCTTTTCACTTGCTTTAAGAGCTTTTCGGTTGCTTGAGATTGAGTAAAAACAGTAGCTTGAGGGAAGAATTTTTTGATAGTTTTTGCTTCTTCTTCAGTTCCTTGAAGGCGTTTAAATTTTCTATCTCCACTGTTACATAAGGCAGAAGAACGAAGTTGGTCAGGTTGAGGATTTAGAGCAACTTCTTCTCCTTCTTTATTATAGATAGGGTCAGCAAGAACAATGGGGGATTGTTGATTTGGAAATTTATCTTTGAAGCGCAATAAATCTCGTCCAGAGGTTAGATAAGTAATCTTATAGTTTTCGACTAAATACTGATTATTTTCATCTACTAAAGCTTCAAAGGGAATTAAATTAAGTGCAGCATCAGGAGACAGTAAAATGTTTTTAGTATCACCTAACATTTGACGAATGGGTTGCATCAATTTAGCATCGAGTTGACGCGCTGATTCTTTGAGTTGAGGGATAGGAGTTTGTGGTACTCCATTGTGGCTGATGTCGGCAAGATTCGCTCGAAAGTAACTCAAATCATCGTTAATGGGTTTGGCTTCTCCTAAGTCTTTGGCTTTGATTTCTCCATTAGGAAAAAGGATATAAACAGCATAACGAGGAGTCCCAAAACTGTCATCTTTAGCATTATAAGGACGATAAAGCACAATCTCAACTAATGCAGAATTAGCTGGGATTTGTTGCTGAATCGCGTCTAAAGTAATGGGTTGAGAAAGTTGGCGAAATTCTGCACTACGGCGACCTATTTTATCTTCAAGTTCTTTTGCTTTTGTTTGAACTTCTGTTAAGAGTTGACGGTAAACTTCAGGAGAAGAAAACTTATCTACAGGAGTAAAAGTAAGGTTTGCTTGTTGAGTTTTAATGTCTTCTAATTCTTCCAATAATTTTTGGCTTTCGGGGTCATCAGTGCGTTGTCGGAGAATTTGTAAGCTATTGGTTGAAATATCTAAAATCCGTCCTTTCCTTTCTAGGATAGTTTTGAATGCCAGTTGAGTCGCTTGCAGGTTATCGGGTGCAGATTGAAGGTTAAGAGAAATTACCCAATCAGTTGTTCCTGATACGGTTCGTATATAATCCTGTTTTTGCTTGTCATCCCCAATATTGAGGTTTTTAGAAAGGTTGTATTCCTCTACAGCAACTCCTTGGGTTAGAGAGTACATTGCTTGAGAAATCTTTCCTTGAGCTTGGTAAAGGAATGCCAAATTGTTGAGACTATTGGCAGTAGAGGGATGATTTTCTCCTAATTTTTGTTTTCTGATAGCTAAAGCTTCTTGGTAGAGGGGTTCGGCTTCGGTGTACCTTCCTTGAAAGGAGTAAAGTCCTGCCAAATTGTTGAGACTTTGTGCAGTAGAGGGATGATTTTCTCCTAATTTTTGTTTTCTGATAGCTAAAGCTTCTTGGTA
>JASJDW010000225.1 GCA_030064955.1 Crocosphaera sp. | reverse complement strand
AATACAGATTTTGGTTTATGGTTAGAAAAACAAGCGATCGCACTGATATAAAAATATGAAATGACCCAACGGAGATAAAGCAGAAATTGCAATAGAAAAGTTAATTAACTATATTTATTAGAAGTCTCTGAAAGAGAAGGAGAAAAGCAATATTTAGTAGAATTTTTTGATAACCAAGGAAGAGAATATGCAATGGCAATTTTAAAAGATAATGAATTCCTTGTGTTACATTATCCGCTTGAAGTTGCTTGAGCAAGATTTATGTAGTTGTTGAAAAAGGAATTAAACAAGCTTATATTACAAACAACCATCTATCAACTAGAAAAGGGTGACTTTTGTTCATTTATAAAGTACAATGAAACTTGTCTAAATATATAATGCTATTACTCAATTATTGATTATGAAAGGGGAATTAACAGCCATTATTGAAGTAGTAGAAGAAGGAGGCTATTGGGCTATTTGTCCTGAAATTCCTGGGGCTAATGGTCAAGGAGAAACCATTGAAGAAGCGAAAGAAAGCTTAAAAAGTGCCATTCAATTAATTCTTGAATATCGTTTAGCTGATATTTATCGAGGACTTCCAAAAAATGTCATTAAAGAAACGATTTCTATTCCTTATTATATTAAATAGTGCATTAAAGTAGGGTGGGTTAGACGGCTATAATTCAGACTATGACAGGAATATAACAATCCATCGTAACCCACCATTTGAGTTAAAACAGTCCACTACTTTACATTACAATTTTTATTTTAATGTCAATGCAAATGTTTGTTCACCCTTTTGCTACAGTGTTTTGTTGAGGGAAAATAACTTTACCCTCATTCCACATCTCATCGGGAATAGGTTGGGCATCGGGATCATCTAGGGCATTTTGTTCGATCTCCTCATCGGTCATAGCGTCAACTCTATCCCAATCGGTTTGACCCTTCATTGTTGCCCATTCTTCAAGAGATACTCTCGTAATATTTTCTTTGTTCACGTTTGTTGGCCTTCCTCGCGCTAATGATTCGTTTTATAGAACCCCGTTGGGTATAGACAACATAGAGAACCCGTCCCTTGATTTGTCCGAGTAAGATGGTTCTGATTTCAGCATAATCTCTACGGTTGTCTGTGAACTCAATAATGGGATTACTAAAGATAGGTCTAATATCAGCAAAGTCTATCCCATGTTTTTCTATATTAGCTTGACGTTTATTTTCGTCCCACTCAAAAACCTGGGAGTTATTCATTAACTACTATCCTTCTTTTTTTCCATCAATCGCTATTTTTTATCATAAATCAAGGTGGTGATTAGCTTTCATCCAAGCTATCTAAAAGGATATTTATAGCTAATGTGTAACTGGGATCACGGTTCAGCAATTCATTAGGACTGATAATATTAAAGTCTTTTGAGTCAGCTTTCTTAGATTCCTAGAGGGTTTTATGTTTAATATTGGTCAAGCTATCGATCTTGTTTCAGATGCAACAGGTAATAAGGAAAGAACAGCGAGACTAATCAAATTCTTTGAGTATAAAGAAGGAGGATTAGGCATAGCTTTCTTTGATAATCAGACCGTTCACGGAGAATATTGGTTAGGGAACATTCCAATCTCCAAAGAATCCGAAGCTATCTTTAAAAATAGTGGCTTTTCTTTGGGTACTAAGTATGATATTAATTTCTTCGGATTACAACCTTTTCATGCTGATAAAAAAGTTTTAAAAACTCCTGCTGTTTAAAAGACGCTTTTAAAAGTTATTTTTCAAAGTATGGAAGATAACTAGCTTGTGTATTTTTACATTTATTCTAGTAGTTTCCCTGTTATATTAGTTGCTATGGTGGGCATTGCCCACCTTACTTTTTTTGTGCGTTATTATAAATAAATAAATTATCTAAAAAACAATTATGAAAGGAGAATTAACAGCCATTATTGAAACCGCAGAAGAAGGAGGCTATTGGGCTATTTATCCTGAAATTCCTGGGGCTAATGGTCAAGGGGAAACTATTGAAGAGGCGAAAGAAAGCTTAAAAAATGCCATTCAATTAATTCTTGAGGATCGTTTAGCTGATATTTATCGAGGACTTCCAAAAAATGCCATCACCAGGTATTTTAGCCTAAAAAATAATTTATAGCATTTCCTGGACTCATGAGGTACACTTAGTATTCAACTTCTGAACTCCTGAACTCCTGAACTCCTAAAACTAAAAGAGTTTGTACCACACAAGTATGGGAACTGCTATATAATTAATCCTATGTCCAAAACACTTTACGATCAAGATTTTCAAAAATGGATAGAAACCACTATCTATCAATTACAAAAGGGTGATTTTTCTGCTTTAGATATTGATCACTTAATTGAGGAATTAACAGAGTTGGGAAAATCAGAAAAACGAGCATTAGAAAGCAATTTAATGATTCTGTTAGCTCATTTACTTAAACTAAAAGTACAAGATGATGCACCCTCATCTATGAAAGATAGTTGGTATCGTTCTATTATTGAACATCGTCAACGAGTTCAGAAAAATTTACGGGATACTCCTTCTCTTAAATCTTATTTAGAAACTGCTATCACAAAAGCTTATACTGATGCTAAAAAAATAGCTATTAAAGAGGGTAAACTTGCTAAGTTTGGGGTTCGTATTCCTCAAGAAAATGAATATCCTGAAAGTTGTCCTTTTTCTCAAGAACAAATATTAGATGACGATTTTTATGGTAATTAATTCAATATGTTATAATACTCTGAAATTATTTATTAATAAATAGGAAATTTTAGATCATTACTTCTATTTATTCTTAAACAATTCCATCTTCTTCTTGAAGAACCTCAAGATATAATTCTATTGCTTCTCTAATATTAGCGATCGCTTCTTCTTTTGTTTTTCCTTGACTAATACAAGGAGGTAAACTAGGACATTGAGCAACCCAATAACCATCTTCTCCAGGATAAACAATCACTTGTCTCATGGATAATTGATAAAAATAAACTAATTTATTTTTATTGTATCAAAGAATTAGCTAAATTCCGTTGAATACTAATATGCTATGATCAGTTATAAGAATAGAAAGAGAAGAAAGTGAAAACTAATCTTTATAATACAGATTTTGGTTTATGGTTAGAAAAACAAGCGATCGCCTTGAAAAATCGTGATGTTAACTCACTCGACTGGGATAACTTAGTAGAGGAAATTGAAAGTTTGGGAAATCGTGATAAGAGAGAAATTAACAGTTTAACTTATCGTTTGTTATCTCATTTATTGTTTTATCGCTATTGGACTGATCATCGGGAATTATATCTTAATGGTTGGGCGAATGAAATTGACAATTTTCGTAATGATTTATTAGCCTTATTAGAAAGTAAGACATACTATAATTACTTTTTAAATGAATTAGAAAATAATTATAATAAAGCCTTAAAAATCGCTAATAAAAAAGTACAACGATCAAAATTATACACGCTTCCCTCTTTTCATAAAAATTGTCCTTTTACCGTTGAACAGATATTAGATGAAGATTTTTATGGTAATTAATTGAATATGTTATTATTGTAGATATTTATAAATTAAGTATAGATTATGTCTGATTCTAATAAGTTTAAATTTTTAGGCTTTGAACTTAGCCCAACTATATTAAGTATATTATCTTGGAACATAATACTAAAGTTAATCGATCCAGTCTTAATACGTGAACCAATACCTACACAAATGGCATGGGGATTTACTATAGTTGTCATGACTAATTTTTTGTTTGTTTGTCTCAAAGCAATAATAAATGAGCCAAAAAATATAGAAATAAAATATAAATCTTCAAAATTTTCTGTTATTAGGATATTCAAAAATGAGTTAGAAAATAAAAATATAAAAACTATTTATCTTCTGTTGATAGCATTAAATATATACGCAGTTATAGGAACTTTTTGGGAAAAATTAGAAATCAGTAGTTACTTTCTACTTGGAGGTTTAACTTTTGCTTCTCTACTTTATTTAAACACTTTCTTAGTTAAGTTTAGAATCAAAAAAGGATTTTATGGAGGAAATGAATTTGAAGCAAGAGAAATCATTAACTTTATCGAAGAAAATTCAGAAAACATTGACTTTGGTAATGGGGACAGTCCTAAAAATTTATTCAATGAGGAAGACTTAAAAGAAATGGAAGAAAGTATAATCGAATTAAATAATGGTTTACCTCAACCTAATATTTAACTTCATACTTGTATGCTTAGTGTCAACCAATACTTAGAGTAGAGATAATGCAAAATATAGATTGGTTAAATTTAGGAACAAGAATCATTAGAATAGCTATAAACATTCTTTTTGTTGGAGATCCTATAAGAACATCATTAGGTATTGTTCTGGGGATTATATTAAAAGCAAGTATCACGATTTTTAATCCTTTACTTAGTAAATATAATAGTATTGCTGATTTCACATCTTTAAACAACAATAATATTTTTTCATTTTTATACTGCGGAGTTTTTGGTATTTTTTTGATTTATTTGCCTTTAATTATCTCTTATATTTTATTGGGAAAAAGGCAAATAAATGATGAATCAATTGAGATGTTATTTAAAATAATTAGGAAAGGTAAAGAGGAGGGAAACCTTACTGATGAAGAAGTACAGAAATATTATTTAAACGTTATTGAAAAAGTCATCGAAAAAACACAACTTAAGCAAGAGATACAAAAAGAACTCAATGAAATCAATCAAAGCATTGCTCAAGAATTATTAGAAGGAGAAACTAAACAACAGTTACCTCCAAAACAAACATAATAAAGTTAGTACGTTTTATTAGAATTAGCGATCGCACTTATATCAAACTATTAAATTACCACGCAAATACTACCACCCATAAATAAGTTATAATATAATAGGCTCAGATTAGATACATTCATACAAAAGACAATGCTATTAGTTAATTATTGTAAAAAAGCTTTAAAAAAAGCAAAATATAAACAGTTAAATGATGGAACTTGGTTTGCTGAAATAGAAGGTTTCCAAGGTGTTTGGGGAAATGGATTAACCATTGAAGAATGTAGACAAGACTTATTAGAAGTTCTAGAAGAATGGATTATCCTAAAATTACAAGATGGTGATCCTTTACCTATTGTAGATGATTTACAAATTAAAGTAACAACGGTTTCTGATATTTAAAAATGCCATCAGCTATTTCTCGTAGGAATTTAATCAAAAAGTTTAAAGTATTAGGTTATGCTGGTCCTTATTCTGGTAAAAAACATCAATTTATGAAAAAGGTTTCACAAAAAATCCGTATTCCTAACCCTCATGGAAGTCAGGATATTTCTATTGATTTAGTTAAAGAAATACTCAAACAAGCAGATATTTCTAATGAAGAATGGGACAATGCTTAATTTCTCAATTATTAACGCACATAAAAATATGACAAATATTCTAACTTTAGATACAGTGGCTATTATAAATCCCATTGCTAATGAAAGATTAACCTTGGTTGAACCAGAATATCAGTCTATTAAAAGCTTACCGAGTGGACAAGTAGGAACAGTTGTAGAAGTTTATGAAAGGGAAGGAGAAAAGCAATATTTAGTAGAATTTTCTGATAACCAAGGACAAGAATATGCAATGGCAATTTTAAAAGAAGATGAATTACTTGTGTTACATTATGATCTTAATGTAGCCTGATTATCTCACTAGATTGGAATAATTGATTAAAATAAATTAAAAGTTTAGAAAATCATAATAAAATAGAAATAGATTGTAAAAAAATAAATCTATGTCTATCTCCAAAGAAATTCATAATCATCCTAAAATTAACGGTTTAGAGAATTTTTTAGAAAGTATAGAAACCTATTTACAAGAATTTGTTGCTCCCTTTGCTTTTGAAATTGATCAATCCCCTGATGCTTTAAAAAAAGCTTTACAAGGATTAATTGAACATTCGTTATTATCGGTGAGAATTCCTCAATCTTGGGGTGGGTTAGGATTAAAACCAGAAACTTTCTATTTACTTCAACAATTACTATCTCAATATTCAGGAGCATTAGCTTTTTTACAACTGCAACATCAAGGGGCTGTTAATGCTATTATAAAAAGTGAAAATGAAGCTTTAAAACAACAATATTTACCTAAAATTGTCGAAGATAACTTATTATGTGGTTTGGGCTTTTCCCAATTACGACGACAGGGAAAACCTATGATTAGAGCTACACCTATCCAGGGGGGATATGAGATAATGGGTAACATTCCTTGGATCACAGGCTTTAATTTGTTTGATGTCTTTATTTTAGGAGCTAGTTTACCTGATGGTCAAGAAATTAGAGGAATTGTTCCTTTTACTCCATCGTCTCAAATTAAGTTTAGTGAACCCATGAAATTAGGTTCAATGCAGTCAACTAATACGGTTACTGCTACCCTTGAAAACTATTTTTTACCTGCGGAAAATGTAGTTTCTCTTGATAAAGTAAGAGCCATTCATGATAATGATAAAAAAGTGGTTCTTTATCCCAGTTTTTTAGTGTTAGGTTGTGCTAAAGCTGGACTTGATATTGTTAAACAAGTTGCAGAAACAAAACAACTTGATTTTATTCAAGAAGCTTATAATCATTTGCATGAAGAATGGCAGATTTGTCAAAGAAAAATTCTAGAAGCAATAACAATTAATGAGCGTTCATTTGAAGATGATTTAGAGTTAAGAGTCTGGTCAATTAATTTAGCTCAAAGATGTTCAAAAGCTGCTGTAACAGTTTCTAGTGGTGCTGCAAACTATTATAATCATCCTGCTCAAAGGGTATATAAAGAAGCTCTTGTTTTTAGCGTTTTTGCTCAAACCACTGACATTATGAAAGCCTCTTTAGAGCAATTAATGTACAATTAAATACTTGGATAAAATTAAACATTATAGAAATATCTAGTTTGGGGTGTGAAGTCCCTACTATATTAATTGAATATTCTGAATTCTGAGTACCCAACACCACCGTAACCTAGTTTCGTCGAATTCAGGTTAAATAACAGTATCACCATAAATAAACTGATATCCTTCTTCTTTAATTTTACTGTTAGTAACTCGCGCATTTAAGGTACTAAAAGAAGGTTTACTTGTATCCCAGGAAACCCGTTCTAATTGTTGGCGATCGCAGATTAAATTGCACAAGTCTTTACTGGTTAATTTTACATCATTAACTAAATTATAAATACCAGAACATTGTTTCTGATGAACAAATTCAATTCCTTGAACAATGTCATCCAAATGTATCCAACTTGTACAATTTTCTCCAGTTCCCGGTAAGATTTTTCCTGCCATTCTTCCTATACGTTTATCTAGTTCTCTTCCTGGCCCATAAATCCCCCCTAACCGTAACACACAAGCCTTAATATCTTTTTGGTTTAACTCTAAAATAATGCTCTCAGCTTCTACTAATACTTGGCCATACTTATTATCAGTATCTAAAGGGGAAGTTTCATCAACCCATTCCCCTTTTTGATCGCCATAAACAGAACCACTACTCAGATAAATAACCTGTTTAACTGTTGAATTATTTTCTAATGCTGTGACTAAATTTTTAGCAGTAGGTATATAGGTTTGACCATAGGCTTCTGCATCAACTTGGCGATCGCTAATGGGAGCAATACTAACTAAAATTATTTCTTGATTGTTGATAACTGTTTCTACCGCTTCTAAGTCATCTCCTCTCATCACAATAGGACGATGTGTGATACTTTCTAACTCCGAAGAAATTTTCTCTTCTCTGGTAGTGGTTCCTGTTACAAAATAACCTTTTTGATACCAATAATTTGCTACTGCTTTACCCACATAACCACAGCCAATAATCGCAACTTTTTTATCTAGCTTGTGCTGTTTTTTCTCTGTCATAAGGTTTTTAACTCTACTATTTTTACGTTCAAATTTTTTATGTTTTTTTGTTACTATAACAATACTTTTTCAAGATAGCAAAGATTCAGATGATTGATTAGCCAGTTTCTTGCGTATATAGCAGTTCCCATACTTGTGAGGTACAAACTCTTCTAGTTTTAGGAGTTAGGAGTTCGGGAGTTCAG
>JASJDW010000224.1 GCA_030064955.1 Crocosphaera sp. | reverse complement strand
GCCGAACGCTGACGGTGAGTGCAGTGCGGTCTTGGTGGTTCCCATCAAGAGCAACTGCCGAACCCAGAGGGCTGAATGCTTACCTAAAATAAAGCAATAACCTATGATTGAGAACCAGATTTATTCTGAATTAAAGCACGATATAATCCGTAAAGAATAACCCCTAAAATTCCCATTACAATCAAAGAGGTAACTAATTTTAAAATACCATTGAGAATGGATAATCCTACTATTACCCCAACCACAGCAACTCCCACTTTAGCAGGGGTTTCTAACCCTTGATACCAAGTAGCGACCCGAGTTAAGATCCCGTTACTATTTTCATTATCGGGGTTAAAAGGACGTACTGGGGTAGTTTGACCGTTTATTTCAGCTTCGAGATCCTTAAATTTCTGTTCTAATTTTTCTTCCCAGTTGGGATTATTGCGATCGCTCATAAAATCACTATCCTAATTGAGTTATCATCTATCTATGTATCTTAATGCAATTTAAGAGTTTACGGCCAACTCAATCTCTGCCATCACTTTGCTATCAAAATGACATACAAAAGACACAGGACAATCTTAAGGTAAAAAGTGACCATTCGATAGGTTAAATCACTATGAAACTCACCGCTTTTATCCTTAACGCCATAGTCGTAACTGTTCTGTTAACTGGAGTTGGGGTTGTCTTAGATAAAATAGAAACGGCTTCATTATCAAATCCTTTTAGAGTCAGAACCGCACAACTTAATAAAACTAAATAGAACAATGTAGTTGTTTTTAACCGCTTTGGGTCATTCTTTCGGGGGAAGACTTGAAGTAATATTTCAGATAAATTAAAGATTATTCTGAATAACGAAGCTGAGGGATGGAACAATGAAAAAAACAACAGAAATCAAAAACTTTCAACTGTTTATTACTACTTTTGTTTATACCTTTTCATTGTTTCAATCTTTTCTCCCTCAACGAAAGACTAATTAAGGTTATCACTCAAAAGTTAAGCCGGTAAATATTTTTCTAACTGTTGGGCTAACCTATCTACAGAAATTCGAGGAGAAAACCGAGGAATGGTTTTTTCTCCTTGAGGTAGGTGTAACCGTAATACAGGAATCTCATATTGATAAGCAGCAAACCAATCTTCACGGGTGGTAATATCTCGTATTTCTAGGTCAAATTGTAGGGTTTTTATTTGTTTTAATTTTGCTTCAAGTCCTTCACATAAATGACACCCTGGTTTGCTATATAAAATGAGTCGCATAGATTAATCAAGAAATAATACGAAGAATTGTCAGTGGTTAAACGCCTTGCTTTTAATATAGAGATGTTTAGACAAGAAGCATAGTCGGTCAATTTCAGCATAACACCGATGATTTTCTTGAATAAGATGTCTCTCAACTAAAAATTTTTAAACTAAAATTTAGCAGGTCGGCGCATCAAATCGCTAATGGTTAAACCAACTTGGGGCGTTCCTTCAAACACGCTGCCCACATCAAACCGTTGTAAGTGAATTTTAGCCAGATGATAAGCATCTGCTGGTAAAGGAATATAACCAGCATCCACCACTAACTCTGGGGCTTTATCTAAATAGTATTCCACAAAAACCTCTAATGCTGGATTCTCCTGGGCCCGTTTCGCATTGACGTAGATAAACAAAGGACGGGATAAAGGGGTGTACTCTTCATTTTCTACTGTTTCGAGGGAAGGAATCACTCCACCCCTACCATTATCAATAGCCACAGCCTTAAGTTTATCTTGATGTTGCTGATAATAACCGAAGCCAAAATAACCGATGGCGTTAGGATCTTGAGCAACCCCCTTTACCAATACCTCATCATCTTTGCTTTTTACGTAGTCTTGACGACTCGCTCCTGTTTCTCCTACGATCGCCTTGGTAAAGTAGTCGTAAGTTCCTGAGAGTTTATCCGGACCATAGACGGTTAAAGGACGATCAGGATAAGTGTTATCCAGTTGATTCCATTGAGTAATTTTATTTTCGGCTGTAGGTTCCCAAATGGTTTTTAATTGTTCAACGGTTAAAGTTTTCGCCCAATTATTGTTAGGATTAACCACGACGGTAATCGCATCAAATGCAATAGGAAGCTCAATATAACGAATCTCATTACTTCTACAAGTTGCCATTTCTTCAGTGGAAATCGGACGAGACGCTGCATTTATATCCGTTTCTCCTGCACAAAATCTCTTAAATCCCCCGCCAGTTCCTGAGAATTCCCCTTCTATTTTAAGTTCTTTAATGGATTGGTTCATAGCATCCTGTTTATAGCTTTCGAGAACAATTTCAGTGATGGGAAACACCGTACTCGATCCATCAATTTTGATCGGTTTAATGGCTGATTCAGGAACCGAACTACAAGCAGACAATAAAGACAAGGAAACTAAAGCCATCGTCCAGGTTTTGACCTTGAAAATTTTATCAATATTCGTTATCATCTTCCGTTTTACCTTTTTTAAATGATAGTAATTAGCAATTAATTTTTATCGTTAACTTAACCGTAACTGAAATAATTAACCTCCTCTTATCCATCCCTTATGAACTTGACTATGAAGAAAAGGAGGTATTTTCCCACTATGCAGCCATAATAGTCCTTGATTACTCGCAAAGTAGGAAAATTAATTTTTTTTTTATAAAAGCTATTTTTGACAGGAAAAAAAATCTTAAATTTTTAGAGTTTATAACTTTCTTAACCTAATGTTTACCATAAATTGTTAAATTCTGCTTTAAGATTTGTTTAGTTTATTCAATTAACAATGAAGCCCTATGTTCACACCTGTGAAATCAAGTAAACGCACCATAATAACATCCTTATCAATCCTGAGTTTAGCTGTTAGTTTAGCAGCTTGTGGAGGGGGTTCCTCCGATGCCCCTGATACCACCACAACCGCCCCTGATAGTGGAAGCGAAGGAACAACCACCGCCTTAAACCCTCCCCTAGAAGGGAATGTAGCCTTAACTGGTGCAGGTGCATCTTTCCCTGCCCCCTTATATCAAAATTGGTTTGTACAATTAAATAAGGTAGTTCCTAGCTTACAAGTTAACTATCAATCCGTGGGAAGTGGTGCAGGGGTAGAACAGTTCACCACTGGAACCGTTGATTTTGGGGCTAGTGATGTGGCCATGACAGACGAAGAAATGTCTCAAGTAGACAGAGGTGTTATCTTACTCCCTGTCACTGCGGGTAGTATTGTGATGGCCTATAACTTACCTGGAGTTGAAGGACTCAAACTACCTAGAGAAGCTTACGTCGGTATTTTCGACGGTAGTATTACCAACTGGAACGATCCCATTATTGCTGAAGCCAACCCCGATCTAGAATTACCCGATCAACCCATCACTGTCGTTCACCGTTCTGATGGTAGCGGTACGACTGGGGTATTTACTAAACACCTCAGTACCATTAGTCAAGAATGGGAAACCACCATTGGCCAAGGAAAAAGCGTTGAATGGCCGACCACCAAAGGGAAATTTATTGGGGGTAAAGGGAATGAAGGGGTAACCGCTTCCATTCAACAAAACGAAGGTTCTATTGGCTATATTGAATATGGTTACGCCAAACAAAATAGTATTCCCGTAGCTGAGTTAGAAAATTCTTCTGGGAACTACATCGCACCTACGGATGACAGTGCTTCAGCTACCTTAGATGCGGTGACATTACCAGAGAATTTACGGGCATTTATCACCGATCCCGAAGGAGATAATTCCTATCCCATTGTTACCTACACTTGGATCTTAGCCTACGAAACCTATGACGATCCCCAAAAAGCGATCGCGATGGAAAGCATGGTTCAATACGCCTTAACCGAAGGACAACAACAAAGTAAACAATTAGGTTATGTGCCCTTACCACCCAGTGTGAGAGAAAAAGTAGCTGCTGCTGCTGATGTTATTAGTCCAGATTACGAAATTAAACTGAACTAATTAATGACATAATGACTAAGGGAAAGACTTGACATAATACCAGTTCCCAAAAATAACTAGAGATATCTAGTTTGGGGTGTGGGGTGTAGGGTGTAGGGTGTAGGGTTAAATCCCTTTTATTTTACCCTTCACAATGACAACTTAAGTCTCTATAACTTTTGAGAGTTGACATAAGTTTTAATAAAACCTCATTTTTCCCCTAATACTTAAACATTTCGTTCTCTCCTCACTTTTCTTCACTGTTGTTTTTTGTAGCAACTTAAGTTGCTTAACCGATTGTGACTGCATCATCTTCTAAACGACAAACCGGCGTTGGATTTCGTTCGGCTGCGGAAAAAACCATTGATAATGGGTTTATTTGGCTAACTTTAGCATTTGCCCTTGGCATTGGTTTAATTCTTGTTTCCATTGCTATGATTATCACCTGGCGCGCTTGGCCAGCGATTCAAGAATATGGATTGAGTTTCCTGGTTAATAGTTCTTGGAACCCCGTCAAAGGCCGAGAATCATACGGCGCATTGCCAGTGATTTATGGAACTTTAGTCAGTTCTTTGATTTCTTTAGTGATTGCTGTGCCTTTAGGGATTGGAACCGCCATTTTTTTAAGCGAAAATTTTATCCCCTTAAAATTTCGTACCCCATTGGTTTTCTTAGTAGAATTACTCGCAGCCATTCCTAGTGTGGTTTATGGACTGTGGGGAATTTTCGTGTTGATTCCGTTGGTTCAACCCTTTTCTATGTGGTTACATAATACCTTGGGATGGATTCCTTTGTTTAGTACCCCTCCGGCTGGTGGCCCAGGAATGTTTCCTGCGGGTATTGTGCTGTCCATCATGATTTTACCCATTATTACCGCTATTTCCCGAGACTCTTTAGCCTCCCTTCCCCCCGAGTTACGACAAGCATCTTTAGGGTTAGGGGCAACTCGTTGGGAAACCATTTTCCGTGTTCTCATTCCCGCAGCCTTTTCCGGTATTGTGGGGGGAATTATGTTAGCGTTGGGTCGGGCGATGGGGGAAACCATGGCCGTTACCATGATTATTGGAAATGTTAATAAAATCAGTGTTTCTATTTTAGAACCGGCTAATACCATCTCATCGTTGATTGCGAATCAGTTTGCTGAAGCATCGGGAATGCAGGTAGCTGCCCTCATGTATGCAGGATTAGTGTTAATGCTTTTAACCTTAGTGGTTAATATTGCTGCGGATTATATCGTTAGCCAAGTTCGGGCTAAATATTAGTAAGTAGTCGGACATAAATAAAGTAAAATAATGGAAAATCAAAGATTAAGTCTTAAAAAAAAGCCGACTTCTCCCCGTTCTCTATTTGATAGCTTCTGGACGGGTATTGCTTCGTTATGTATGATTATTACCCTCATTCCTCTGTTTGCGGTGTTAATTTTTGTCGGAGTTCAAGGGTTTGCTCAAATTAATTTCGACCTGTTTACCCAGTTACCACCGCCTCCTGGCCTTTCGGAAGGGGGTATTGCCAATGCTATTATTGGAACCCTAATTACCGTCTCTATTGCCACAATTATTTCTGTGCCTTTTGGGGTATTAGCTGCGGTTTATCTCTCAGAATTTAGCGGTGATAACCAAGTTGCCAAATGGGTAAGATTTGCCACGAACGTTTTAAGTGGAGTTCCTTCCATTATTGCCGGTGTATTTGCCTACGGTTTATTGGTGGCCACTGGCGTTGTGGGATTTTCTGCCATTGCGGGGGGTGTTGCTTTAGCGGTTTTGATGTTGCCTACCATCGTTAGAACGACGGATGAAGCCCTACAAATTGTTCCCCAGGACGTACGCTGGGCTGCCTTTGGGATTGGAGCTTATAATTATCAAACGGTCTTAAAAGTGGTGCTACCGGCTGCTGTTCCTTCTATTTTGACTGGGGTGACGTTGGCTATTGCCCGTGCTGCTGGAGAAACCGCCCCGCTAATTTTTACGGCACTTTACTCCAATTTCTGGCCCAGTCCACCACCCAAAGGACTCCTCGAACCCATTGCTACCTTATCAGTATTGGTTTATAACTACGCCATTGTACCGTTTAAACCACAACAGGAACTGGCTTGGGCAGGATCCTTAATTTTAGCGTTATTGGTGTTAATTACCAGTGTTACAGCGCGTTTTGCTACTCGTCAGAAAACCTATTAGGAATTTAGAATTAAGAGTTTAGAATTAAGAATATAAAAAAAGGAGTAAATTATGATGGAAAGTATGGAACAAGATCCAATCCCAGTAGAAAATTTGCAGACGGTTTTTTCTTTAGATCATGTCGATATTTATTACGGAAACTATCGGGCAGTTCGTGATGTTACGTTTACTATTCCAAAAAATAAAATAACAGCATTTATTGGTCCTTCAGGGTGTGGAAAAAGTACCATTTTACGCTGTTTTAATCGACTCAATGATCTCATTGATAGTTTTCATTTAGATGGTAAAATTCACTATCATGGACAGGATTTATATGACCGTGATATCGATCCCATTGAAGTTAGAAAACGCATCGGAATGGTGTTTCAAAAACCCAATCCTTTCCCCAAAACCATTTATGATAATATTGCTTATGGTGCTAGGGTTAATAACTTTCAAGGAGATTTAGATGAGTTAGTAGAAACATCCTTAAAACGAGCGGTTTTATGGGATGAAGTTAAAGATAAGTTAGGAGAAAGTGGCTTTTCTTTATCTGGAGGACAACAACAAAGACTTTGTATTGCTCGTACCATTGCTGCTCAACCTGAAGTGGTATTAATGGATGAACCTTGTTCAGCATTAGACCCGATTTCAACCTTAAAAGTTGAAGAATTAATGCACGAATTAAAGGAAAATTATACAATTGTAATTGTCACCCACAATATGCAGCAAGCCACACGGGTAGCAGATTACACCGCATTTTTTAACGCAGAAGCCACCGATAAAGGTAGTAAGGTGGGTTTTCTGGTTGAATATGATAACACAGAAACAATTTTTGGTAATCCAAAACACCAGGATACGAGAGATTATGTTAGTGGACGTTTTGGTTAATTTTTAGAAAGTTATTGTTAATTAATGATTGAGGCATAAACAATGATGACTGATGTAGCAACGGAAACCGTATTAAGAACTGAAAACTTAAACGTTTTCTACGGTTCTAATTTAGCAGTTAGGGATGTTACTCTAGATATTCCTATCAATAAAGTGGTCGCTTTTATTGGTCCTTCGGGGTGTGGTAAAAGTACCGTTATACGCTGTTTTAATCGCATGAATGATCTCATTCCTAGTGCTAGAATTAAAGGAAAAATTACCTATCACGGTAAGGATATTTATGGCAAAAAAGTTGACCCTGTAGACTTACGCTGTCGCATTGGCATGGTATTCCAAAAACCTAACCCTTTCCCCAAATCTATCTATGAAAATATTGCTTTTGGTGCTAGAATTAATGGGTTTAAAGGAGATATGGGTGAATTAGTCGAAACCGCCTTAAAAAAAGCATCGGTGTGGGACGAAACCAAAGATAAATTACATCAGAGTGGGTTAGCCTTGTCTGGGGGACAACAACAGAGATTATGTATTGCACGTGCGATCGCTGTTAAACCTGATGTTATTTTGATGGATGAACCTTGTGCTGCTCTCGATCCCATTTCTACCCTAAAAATTGAAGAATTAATCCACGAATTGAAGAAAGATTATACGATTGTTATCGTTACCCACAATATGCAGCAAGCTTCACGGGTATCAGACTTAACGGCGTTTTATAATGCAGAAGCCACCGATAGAGGAGGTAAAGTGGGGTATTTAGTAGAATACGATCAAACCGAAGTAGTCTTCCAAAATCCTGCTGAAGAAACGACTAGAGACTATGTTAGTGGAAGATTTGGTTAATTTAACAAGAATGGAATGAGTAACAAACTTTATGGGAGTTAGATTAGAAAAACCTGAGTTCGGCGAAACTAGGTTACGGTAGTGTTAGGAATTCAGGAGTCAGGAGTCAGAATAAAGAATATAGTAAAAAAATTTAGATTAAAACGAATAAAAACAGAATAAATTT
>JASJDW010000223.1 GCA_030064955.1 Crocosphaera sp. | reverse complement strand
GTGGGCATTGCCCACCCTACAGTTTTTGTGTAATTAATTTTGTGTGCTTACTTAAAACTTACTTAGGAAAAAGAATGGATAGTTGTGTTTTTTGATAGAGTTTTTTTAGAGATTATCCCTATTAACTAAAATTTAATCGTATTGTTGAGATTTAAAATCTTAAAAAATTATTAACTTTAAACTAGAGTTTAAACTAACTGCCGAAAAAGCATACCGTACAGTCTAGTCTAAGCAAACATGGTAAATGCTAAGAGGATAATCTGTTTAATATTAATTTTGATTTCTAACGCTTTACCCTGAAGAGACGATACATATTCAATAAGTAGGTGAGTAGAAATAAACGGATAATGTGCGCAATGTCGAGAAGTCTCTTTATATCAAAGTTTTAGCTTTAATTAGCATTGCCCACCCTACAAATATTTCATGTTTAATTATGCCTACCTACTTACTAACTATTTTTAGCTTCTAAGTTAGCAATACGACTTTGTAATTCTTGATTTTCTTGTTTCAGTTTTTCAAGTTCATCCCGTAAAGATTGAATTCCTTTATCTGATCCTAATTTTTTCTGAACTTTTTTGATAGCTTCCTCTGCTTTTCTTTTAACTCGTCCATCTGGGGTTCTATCAGCTAAGCTTTGTAAAATAGTCACTGCTTTGGGGGTTTCCATTTGTCCTAAAGCTGTGCTAACTGCGACTTGAGTTAAGAAGAAACTTTCTTGAGAAATAGACTCTAGAATGTCAAGAATTTCTTCTAATTTATTGGGTGTTTGTCCTGTAGAAATAGTCCCTAATGCGCGAATGGCTGTTAATCTTAAGGGTTGAGGAATTCCTAATTTTGTATAATTAACAATAACATCCACAGCATCGCCGTTCGTTTTGAGTTTACTTAACCCATTAATTGCCCCTGATCTTACCACTTCATTCCAACCTGAACGAGTTTCTAAGACGTTTTTTAATAATTCAATGACTTCTGGGGTTTTTTCTTTTAAATTACCAGATAATATTGACCCTAAACTGGTAGCGATCGCTGCTTCACAATAGTAGCTTTTATCTTCAGTTTCTAAGCAAGTTTTTAAGGTATCATAACAGTCATTATTGTTGATTTTTCCTAAGCTTTCAATGACAGCGCGGCGAACTTTAGCATGATTATCTAATAACCCTTTTCTTAAAGCTTCTCCTGCTTGATCTAAGGTGATTTTTCCTAATTGTTTAGCTGCTTCTAATCTGACTCCCCAAAAGGGATCATTTGTCAAGGATTCTTCTAAACTTTTAACTGCTTCTACGTTGCCTTTTTTTCCAATAGCAATAGCTGCATAAATACGAGAAACAGGATCAGGATCATGTTTTAACTGGGCTTTTAATTCGGCAATGGGATAGTCTAATTCTACGGTTTTCAAGAAATAGTTATTAACATCAAAGCTAATAAAATCGGGTTTTGTTTCTAGGGGAAAGTAAAAGGTTTGTTGTTTCTCATGAATACGCATAGTAAAGGTTTTCATGGCTGCATTTTCATACCCAAAACCAATGGGTATTTTTAGATCAAAGTTATCTTTATTATTACCCTCTTCTTCTTTGACTTGGGTTTGCGTAATGGTTAATTTAGCCAGATTATTATCATTATCCCAACTGTAATTAATCTTGTAGTCAGGATGTCCACCCCGAAAGACATATTGATCAAAAAGGAATAGTAAGTTATAACCTGTAGCGGTTTCTATTGCTCTTAATAAGTCAATGGTTTCTACAGTTTTATGAGCATTTTCATTAACAAACTTATGAATTGCTTTATCAAATAATTCTTCTCCTAAAATACCTCGAATCATGTGATAAACACAAGCACCTTTTTCGTATAAATGGCGATCATATAATTCAATTGCTTCGCGATAAATATTAGTAACAATGGGGCGACGATAACGGGAAGAATCTTCGTCTAAATAACTTCTGGCTTCATTTAATAGGTAATAAGCAGCATCATCTTTTCCGTATTCCTTTTCTGTCCATAAAACTTCAGAATAAGAAGCCATTCCTTCCTTAATCCAAGCGTGAGACCAGTGTTTTATAACCACCAAATCACCAAACCATTGATGGGCTAATTCATGGGCGACTAAACTTTCTGTAAAGGGTTTATCTTTAACCGCTTTTTCATCCAGTAAACAGCGATCAGTTAGTAAAGTAGTTGAAGTATTTTCCATCCCACCAAAGATGAAGTCACTAACACAAACTTGGGCATATTTAGGAAAAGGATAATTATAGCCAAACTTTGAAGAAAAATAGTCAATCATTTGGGGCGTTTTCCCCATACTGATCTTTCCTTGTTCTTCTTTGCCTTTTTCTACATAATAAGTAACAGGAATACCTTTCCATTCATCTTTGATTTCACTAAATTCTCCTACCGCTAACGTCATTAAATAGGTAGGATGAACCTGTTTTTGCAACCAGTGATAAATCGTTTCATCTCCAACGGTTTCTTGATTAATTAATTCACCATTAGAAATAGCCATAAACTTGTTAGGAACTTTGACTTTAATTTCTGAAGTTGCTAACTGTCCCGGATAGTCAAAACAAGGGAACCAAAAGCGCGAGTCTTCATCTTCTCCTTGTGTCCAAACTTGAGTCGGTTTCTCAGGATAATGCTCATCTGGGGCAATAAAATAAAGTCCTCTTTGCGGTTTTTCTACGCCATAGTTTATAATGATTTTAATGGGATCTTCTTGAGTCGGTTTTAGCAGATTAATAGTTAATTTTCCTTGCTCATAATCAAAAGGTTGACTAACTTCATTAATTAGGACAGAATCGATGTTTAAATCAACAGCATCGAGAATTAATTGATTAATTCCAGAACGTACAGGGGTTAAGGTAATGTTACAGGTTCCCGTGAAGCTTTGATGGGGAATATCGAGGGTTAAATCGAGAAAAATATGATTAACTTGTCCGTAGCGATCGGGGTTATAATGGGGTTTAGCTCCTGGTAATTCAAATTTACGGTTATTGTCTTCGCTATCAAAGTTTTTTAGATTCATAATATTGATAAAAATAAAGGATTTAGGGATGCTGTTAATCTAGACCTATTGAATATTATATAATAATACTATAGCAGTTCCCATACTTGTGAGGTACAAACTCTCCTAGTTTTAGGAGTTAGGAGTTCGGGAGTTCAGAAGTTGAATATATATTAGGTGTACCTCATGAGTCCAGGAAACGCTATAGCTTTTCTTACTACAAGATCTAAATTCTAGGGAAAGTCTCACTTGACTCAGTTTAATTTAGCTAAGATAGCTTTCGCTCCTAATCCCAAACATCCTAAAATAAAGATCATGATGATAGGAAAGGCAACAATTTCTCCAAAGTTACTATCACATACTCTCTCTATGAATTGATTAGGCATTACTTCTGTAATAGCTTTACATTTTTTTCCTTCATCGTCAATTAAAGCCATTAATGCAGTTCCTGTTCCCACTAGAGTTACAAGGTTTTGAAAGTTGCGATCGCGTTTGGCTTTTTCTGCTTCTATTTGACTGCGAATAATATTAATATTACTTTCTAATAATTTTAATCCAAGTTCCATGTTTTCTTGATCTTTGATGATTTGTAAGCGATATTTCTGATAAGATAAGTTAGTAAAGCTATTGAATACTTTTGTATTTTCAGATACGTTTAATTTATTTTTTATTATTTTCAACCTTCTTTTGTAGTTAATAAGATTTATTTCTAAAATTTGTCTTTTTATGTTTAATTTTGGCAAGTCTACGGTATAGTCTTCTAAAATTTCTTGAATATCATCTAGTTTAATTTTGAGATGTTTTTTATTAAGTTTTTGTTTTGTACTTTCAATTTTTCTATAAAACTTAAGTAAAGATTCTTTTATTGTTCTACTTTGATTATAAGCCCAAAATATTTTATGTTGATAACAAAATAATCCAATTAGATCTATGGATAGATTAGCAATTTTTTGCTCATTCTCTATTTTAGAATAGATGATGATTATAACATGATGAGTGTTATTTGTTAATAGATCATTATGCCAAAGTTCAAATAATTCACCATCAAAAAATGATATTTTTTCTTGTAAATTTTTCTGCCAATTATAGTCTGGAAACAAGGTATTATAAGAATCTTTGGCAATTTTTTCATGAGTTTGCTCAGCACTATTTTTAAGACATCCTGAGATTAACCAAGTTTTACCTAATGTTTCTTTTTGTTTGTTTAATTGTTGTTCAATTGTTTCTTTTATAAGTTTAAAGCTATTGATAGGTTGGGCAACTATTTTATTCTCGATTGAACAGTCAATTTGTAAGGCGTATGTATCATTTAAACGGACAGGATAGTAGTAACCTTTTAAGCTTTTATCCTCATATTTTGTTTCAAAATCAATTGTTTTTTTTTGAGGAAGTAACTCTAAATATTCAGTTTCTAGGGTAGAATCAACTAACTGGTTATTAGGGGGAAGTTTACTTTGAAATTTAGTTAAATTGTTCTTGATTTCTTCATCAGTTGTATTGAGAGCATCCCTGATATCATAGATAAATAAATCAATTGTAGGATAAATTAATTCGCTCATAAAATTAAAAGCAAAACATTTTTATGATTGACTAGAACCAGTTAAAAATTGTTTCAATTTGCCAATAAATGATAATTGATTGATAGTTGTTTCGGGTTCTGGGGAACGACTAATAAGAATCATTGTATTGTTAATTTGTTGTTCATATCCTGTGGGTTTATCCGTAGGTTTAGAACCTTTAATAGCGAATACTGGTTCACTATTAAATTCTTGTTTAAGTTCCTCAGAAGTGGGTAAGATATCTGTGGTTAAGTTAGGATTTTTTTCTAGTTGGGAGTGATAAGTTTCGTATGCTTCTTTTAATTGAATATTTGAGTCAATGATTTCTAATAACATGGGTTTAGTGTGGGTTTCCCATGCTTTGGTTTGGATGTCGAGTTGATCAGCAATATTTCCTAAAGTTTCCTTTTCTTCATGGGTTAAGGATATTTTGATGTCGCTTAATGCGAGTAAGAATGCTAAGGTTATTTGTGTTTTTTCTTCCATTAGGTTATCTCCGTTAAGTAGTTAGATAGGATTAATGATAATTGATATTTATAGCAGTTTTCGTTTGCATAGATTAAACATTAAAATGCACATACTCCCCATACTTCCCACCCCTCCCACACTCCCCACACTCACGCCTACTGAAATTTTGATACACTCAATTGAAAACTGCTATTAAGTGATGGGATAGAATTAAAGTGAACACTGTGGTTGTTAGATCCTAATCTTAGCTTAAATTTTAACTCAAAGGTGGGCTACGACGAATTGTTATATTCCTGTGATAGCCTAAATTATAGCCGTCGTAACCCACCCTACGGTGATTATAATAAAGAGACTGATAACTGATGAGTAATCATGGTCAATGGGAAGCTTTAATAGTTGGGATCGATCGCTATCCTTCTCAGACTACTCTATTTTATCTTACTTCAGGGGAGAAAGATGGAGAAGATTTGTCACGACGGTTAGATCGTTATGGGTACGAAACTTTTCGCATTCAAAGATTACCTGAAAATCCCAATCAAAAAGGAGAAGAAAAACTAACAGGGACGGGTTTAGTTTGTTCAGAAGACTTGAAATATAAAATTACGAATCTTTTTAATCCTCCTGCTTCCGATCCTATTGCTGAGACTGCTTTATTCTTTTTTTCGGGTCATGGATGGCGTAAAGTTGTTGATGGAAAAGAAGATGTTTTTTTAGTAACCAGTGATGCTTATCCTGATGGCAATATTTATGGTGTTTCTATAAGTTGGTTAGGAGAACAAATACAACAGAGTAAGGTTAAAAAAGTAATTGTTTGGTTGGACTGTTGTTATAGTGGGGAGTTGCTTAAATATATTCCTGAAGATAAAGATTATTGTTTAATTACAGCGACCCGATCGCATGAATTTGCTAAGGAGATTACTCATCAACAAGGGTTATTAACTGAAGTTTTATTACAAGGGTTAAACCCTGAAAATGATGCTGATGGATGGGTAGATAGTCATAAGTTGGGGACGCATATTGAGAAGGCAATGAGAACTACATCTCAACGTCCCTTAATTGCTAATTCTCCGCGCAATATTCTCCTAACCAAGCGTAATACTTTAATGAACTTTAGGGATGAATGTCCTTATCGTTCTTTGTCTTATTTTCAGGAAATTCCAGAAGATGCAACGGTATTTTATGGAAGGAAACAGATAACGGAGAGATTATTAGAAAGAATAGAAAAAGACAGAGTATTAGCTATTTTAGGGGCTTCTGGTAGCGGTAAATCCTCCTTATTACGGGCAGGTTTGTTATATGAATTGAAATTAGGACAAAAAATTTTAGGCAGTCATTTATGGACATATTTAACTCCATTTTCTCCCACAGAAAACCCCTTACAACAATTACACAACGTAGGTTGGGTTGAGGACACGAAACCCAACAGTATGAAGTCAACCCACCCTACCCTCCCAGGAGGGGAAGTAGGGATAAATGAAGCAACCAAAATAATCATGATCATCGATCAGTTTGAAGAATGCTTTACCATGTGCGATGAAGTAACTAGAACAGACTTTTTAAGAGAACTGGTGAGGTTATTACAAGAACACAAAAATCTCTATTTAATTATTGGGATGCGTTCAGACTTTCGGGGACGCTTACGAGAATATCCTCAATTTGTGCAACAGATCAATAAACCCTATATTAATGTTGAACATTTAAACAGTGAAGAGATAGAAGCAGCCATCATTAAACCAGCAGATTTGGTGGGAGTACAGATAGGAAGTGGATTAAAACAACAGTTAATTAACGATGTTGAAGATTATCCAGGAAGTTTACCCCTACTGCAATATACCTTGACTCAACTGTGGTTAGAAACAAGGAAACAAGGCGAAAAATTTTTAACCCTGAAAACTTATCAAAACTTAGGTGGAATTGAAGGAACCTTAGAAAAACGCGCCGATGCTGTCTTTGAAAGTTTGAATAAAAAAGAACAGGCGATCGCTCAACGATTGTTTTTAGAATTAACTCAAATAGGAGAAACCTTTGATACTCGCAGAAGAATTGCTTTACAAGAATTAGTCAATCAATATCATTCTTGGGATGACTTAGATAAGGTAACAGAAAAGTTAGCAGATAAAGATAATAGACTTATTCTTCGGGAAGGCAAAAGGCAACCCACCCTACCCTCCCAGGAGGAAAAGGCAAAAGGCAAAAGTAAATTTTTATTATTAATGGTTAAGCAAATAACTGTTTATGGGTTAACAGGTTTTTTCCTGCAACAACCAACAAATAAACATGATGACTCAGATATTATTATTGATGTGGTTCATGAAGCATTAATCAGAAACTGGGGACGGTTAAGACAATGGCAGGATAAATATCGAAGTGCTATGGTAATCCAGAGAGACATTGAAACGGCGGCCAAAGACTGGGTTAACCAAGGAAAACCCCGTGATCGAGGGCTGTTGTTACAAGGGACCAAACTAGAGAAAGCAACAGACTACCTCAGTAAATACCGTCAGCTAAAAATGTTGAATGGGATGGCCAAGGACTATGTTGAGGTTAGTCAGCAACAAGACGAGATGCGTCGTTGGCGACACCGAGGGGTTATGGTTATCATTGCTGTCATGGGTGTGGTATCTGTGTTTTTTGGGATGGACTCCAATAAACGGGCCACTGTTGCAACGTTACGAGAACAAGCAGCAACCGTTAAGAACTTATTACCTATTCAACCCTTAGAAGCGTTGTTATTGTCTATTGCTACCACAGGAGATAATCTAAATGCTTGGCAAGTTCCCAGGATGTTACCCGAAGTGCGATCGAGTTTGTATGCTGCGATCGATCAGGTCAGGGAAAGAAACTCTATAGAAGGTCATCAAGATCCTGTCAGCAGTGTCGCTATCAGTTCTGATGGAGAGACCATTGTTTCTGGGAGTTCTGACAACACGGT
>JASJDW010000222.1 GCA_030064955.1 Crocosphaera sp. | reverse complement strand
CAAATACCTGCCCTAGAATCATTCTCCCTACTTCCTAGATTAGCAACATAGATTCTTTTACCTAACTATAATTTGAGAATAATCACAACACCTTGAAAGGGCTGCTCCTATGTAAGACACACTCAAGACAGCGAGTGCGTAATTTGTCGTTGTGCGGCCAATGTAGCGGTGCGACCCCTGAGATTTGTACCGTCGAAGACGCGCCGTTAGGCAACCGCCTAGGGAACGCGCATTAAGAGAAGAAGCACTCAAGACAGAGAAGAAAACAAAGTAAAGCCAAACCCTGTCGGGTGAGGTATTAGAGGCAATTGGATACGCCTTTGCGTTTTTCCCATAAAGAATCCCTACCCGTCTACACGGTAGGGTTATTCAATTGTCCTGATGCAAGATATCATTCTCCCCTAGTCTTGCCACACTCCCCTACACCCCATCACCCACCTAAAGCACTTGAATGGTTAGGTCTTGATAAAATTCCTCTTGGGATAATTCCACTTTTGATTGGGATGAGAGAAGCAATAATGCCCAAAATACGCCAACTCGATCTTGTTTTTTTTCGTCGTTATGGGAAGGGTTAACTTGATGCCATCGCCGTAATAATTCATCTAAATTCAGTTTTCGTTCTGTTTGGGAAGGGTCTAACCACTGTTGCTGGAAAAACAGTTCTAATTGTTGGGCTAATTCTGTTAAGTTTTCTTGGTGAGCCAATTGGGTCACCATTTTCATCGCTTCTCGCTGGGAATGGGGTCTAGGGGTTGGTTTACGACGACGGGACGGCGTGGTAGTTTCTATTTCTTGGGCAATTTCTTCGATATGAGTGATTAACTCTTGGAGCGTCACTCGACGTTGACGAGGAGGTGGGGCTGCACTACGACGACGAAGATGTTTTTCTAAGTCTGAAATACGGAACTGTCTGAGTCTTTCATCTGTCATTTCTTCTATGTCACAGGCTAGTTCCTCGCCATTGTCATCGGTTTCTAGCCGTTCTAAAGAATCAGCCTTAAAACGCACTAACATGGATGCCCATAAAAAAGCTTGGCCTGATTTGGGTAGAGTCGCTTGTTCATAAATATTATCGCCATATTCGCTGATACCTAACTCATGTAAAAACCGATCAATCACCTCAATCACTTGAACGTCCCAAGGATCGATTTCTCCTTGTTGAGCTAAGTTAATTAGGGTTTCAATCACCTCGGTAGCTGGAGAACTGGCCATAGGATTTAAACTAGGGGTATTAATGTTAGGGGTGGTAGTCATAACCAACTAAAATTTATCTGCTTGATAGGTGTAAAATTGCTGAAATGCCCCAATGGTTTCAAACTCGTAATTGGGAACTGGGGAGGGCAAAAGCAATTCAGTTTCGTAAATACTAAATAACAAATAATTTTGACGAACGGTTTTTTTAGCGATAACCTGCTTGATGTGAGGTTTTCCTGTATCCACTAAGGTTTTGCAATGACTGGCAAGAAAACTAGCTAACCCTCCAGATGCTTGTGAACAGACTTCTTGTTTTAAATAAGTGGTTAAAGTATCCGTTGCATAGGTTTCGTAATCTTTTTGTCCAGGGTTAGTCAATACCATACTGGTTCCCAGGCCAATAACACTGACTCCCCCAATGACTTTGACTAAGTGTAATAGGTTCATGTCATTTTGCCACCATGATCGAGGTTAAAATTACTTGAATTTATTTTTTCCGTTCAATTATAGCTTTGTTATTTGGTTTCTGTTCTCTTGTGATGCTCCCCACTCTAAAATTAAGTATCATAAACATTCAAGATTAATGATTATCTCACGCATTGCATCTCGTTTGATTATTGATACTCTGGTTAATCAGAAAATAGGAACCTTAATAATTGGTCACAATTAGTAGTTATTTTAACTCCAACCCCCAAAAATAGCTAATCCAAAAAATCGCCAAGGGTTGGCAACAGTCTTAAATCCTGCTGAAGATAACATCGTTAAATGAGTTTCTAATGTAGCTAAACGATCTTGTCCTGAATGACCTTGGGGTTGACTATTACCGATGTTTGAACGAACATTCTGGATAGTTGTACCTTGATTAATTGTCCATTGTTCTCTCAATTTTGAGTAAATTTCTTGTAATTGTGGTGATTCTTGTAAAATGGGATCAGCATTCCAAAAACATCCTCCCTCTACTAAGTTTTTCCGAATACAAATTAACAACTTATATTTCATTTCATCAGTGAGATGATGAATGGCTAAAGACGAAACACAAGCATCAAAATTCGTCCCGATCTCCTCTTTCATTTCTCCATTGGCCCAGGTCCCAAAATCTCCTGGGATGAAAGTGACACGATCGCTCAATTGAGCTTCTTCTAACTTAGCGATCGCCTTTTCAATCATTCTCGGAGAATAATCAACCGCCACCAGTTGAGCATCAGGACAATGTTTCAGTAATTTGTAACTTAGCTCTCCTGTCCCACAACCTAAATCTAAGAGACGACGAGCTTCTTTCGGAACACAAGCAGTAAGGGTGTCAAGCATCAGATCGTAATGAGGAACTAATTGACGAATACCCGTATCAAATACTTGAGTATCAGCAAAAACTTCCCCTGGATAAATTGTCGTTGATTGACTCATATTTAACCCCTTTGACCCATCTTTCCTTGATTGTACATCAGGGAACTTACTTGATAAGAATAATTCTTTATTTGGGAATGATAAGATATTATTATCTAAAGTAAAAACCGAATAGTAATTATATGACTACCGATGATAAATCTGAATTAATTGCCATTAATGATGCTTTTTATCGTTCTTTTGAGAAACGAGATATTAAGGCAATGAGTCAATTATGGTGGCAAGGTTCCAGTAGTACCTGTATACATCCTGGGGGAAATGTTCTTAAAGGTTGGGATGTTATTCGTAATTCTTGGGAAACGATTTTCAAAAACACCGATTACTTAGAAATTGATACAGAAATTATCAACATTGATATCGGTCAAGAAATCGCTTATATTGTTCTTCTTGAAAAACTAACACAAATCAATAAAAGAAGAAGATTAGAAGCTCAATCTATAGCAACTAATAGTTTTAGGAAAATGGCTCAAAAATGGTACTTAGTTCATCATCATGGTAGTCCTATTATTAAATGATCCAACCTTAGATGTCGTACTTGATAACTTTAATTCTGAACTCCCTTGAACTCCCCTGAACTCCTCTGAACTCCCTTGAACTCCCTTGAACTCCTATAGATATCGTACTTGATAACTTTAATTCTAAACTCCCTTAAACTCCCTTGAACTCCCCTGAACTCCTCTGAACTCCCTTGAACTCCCTTGAACTCCTCTGAACTCCTCTGAACTCCCTTGAACTCCCCTGAACTCCTATAATCCAACCTGAGATAATATGTAGTGCTATATAATAGTCACAAAAAAAAGAAATTACCATGCTAGACATTGCCAAATTAGCAGGAAAAATACCAGGAATTAGTCAACATTTTCAACAAGAAATAAACGCCAGTTCTCAACGACTCGAACTTGCCAAAACCATCTTAAAACAAGCCCAAAGCCAACAAGAAGAATTAATCGAACGTTACCAAACTTGGCGCGATCGCCTCATTTTTTCTGCTGCTATTCCCATTGAACCTTTGGACACTCGCATCACTATTATGCCTCCCCCTTACAACCATAGTGTCTTTGCAACAGATGGTTCACAAATTGCTCCTTCTCACCATGAAATTGCCTATTGTTATTTAATTAATGTGGGACGAGTAATGCTTCATTATGGGCAAAATTTGCACCCTTTATTGGATAGTTTACCAGAGGTTTATTATCGCCCCGAAGACCTTTACGTTTCCAGACAATGGGGTATACGTACGGAAGAGTGGTTAGGATACCGACGCAGCGTCTTAGAAGCGCAATGTTTGGCGGAAATGGCCTGTGGTTGGGTTAACCCTCCAGGGGCCCATCATGAACCCAATTTGGCAATGGTAGATGGTTCTTTAGTTTACTGGTTTTTGGATGGATTAGCTCATGATGCTCGTGATTTAATTTTAGTCCCCATTCAAGAGGCTTGGGAACAATTACGGGCTGCTCGTATTCCTTTGATGGGGTATCTGAGTGCTTCTAGAAGTGTGGAAGCTATTAACTTTTTACGCCTTCATAATTGTACCTTTGACAGCCCAAACTGTACCCTTAATTGTATGGATATGGGGGAGGAAAAGACCCCTTGTCAAGTCATTGAACCCCTGCGAGATACGACATTATGGGGAGAAAGTTTGCAACCAGGAGAACGAGGTCCTCTCTGGCAAAGTTCAGCCCGTATTCTTGATCTCTACGATGACGCACAACGCATCTATTTTTGTTACGTTAATGTGGGGACAGAAATTGCTCGGGTAGAAGTGCCGGCTTGGGTGGTTGAGGATCAAAGGTTATTAAATCAAGCGTTAGGCATCATGTTAGCACAGGTAAGTAAAGGGTTTGGTTATCCTGTGGCTTTGGCAGAGTCCCATAACCAAGCAGTGATCCGAGGAGGCGATCGCGTCCGTTTTTTTGCCCTACTCGAACAACAAATGATCCGCGCAGGTTTACAAAATGTGGGAACTTCTTACAAGGAAGCTAGAAAACGAGGCAGTATTGCTTAAAATAATTAATAATTAATAATTAGGCTTATCTAATTTCCAAACTAATACAGTTTCTCTTGCTTCTATTTGTTGCATTCCAATTTTTTCTAGTATGCGCTTTGAAGCAAGATTATTGGGATCGCATCCTGCCGTTATGGTTTTTATGTTAGTTTGAGAAAATAGCCAATTTATCATCGCTTTTGATGCTTCGGTACAGTATCCTTGTCGTCGATAAGAAGGAATAATAACATAGCCGAATTCAATTGAATCTGTGGGAGAACCTGTTTGATCTGGGATGATTTTGACGGTAAGATGACCAATTAATGTGTTATCTGCTTCATGAATAATTAAGTGACCCCATCCCCATTCTTTTTGGACAGGGTATTGATCAAAAATCTTGATAACTTCGGGTAAAAGTTGAACAGGATCAATGTCTTCTCCAAAGTAATTTAAGGGAACTTTTGTGCCTAAAATTTTTGAGAATTCATCATCTCCTTTGATAGCAGCTTCGATCATCTCTAATTTAAAGGGAACTAATTTTAATCGGGGTGTAGTAACGGTTTCCATAGTAATTTACTCTAATTGTTTCAAAGAATTTTAATCCTAATTTTGACTTTGCTTAATCCTCTTTTCTTACCCATTTTCGTGATTTCTTATTATATTGATAAGTAAAACCGTCTTTCGCCTTAATTGATTGTCCTTTTCTTCCCTTATTTCTAATGGTTCCTAGAGCATAATTACATAAGGTTTTCATTTGGTCATGGGAAAGGGATGACGTTGATTGTTTTTCAGAGGGTTCATTGTTTTGATCCGTTACAATTTCGGTATCATTTTTGGCTTGATTTTCAGTTGGTTCATTCAGTTGTTCAATTTCTATTTCCTGGATTATATTTGCAGGAGATTGTGATTGTTGAATGGTCACAGATTCTTCTGAATTTTTATTGGTTTTTTCAGCAACAATTAGATTAGTTTTTTGTTTTTTATAGTCTTCCATTGGTAATAATTGCCAACTAGAATCTTCTAAAAGTTCTAAAACCCATTGATGATAACTAAAGAGACTTTCCCGATGACCAACACTAATAAAGGTTGTTTCGGTTTCCTGTAATTGTTGATATAAATTTTCTTCATTAGTTAAGTCTAATGCACTGGTAGCTTCATCTAAGATAGTAAAATTAGGACGGTTTACTAAAATTCTAGCAAAGGCTAAACGTTGTTGTTCTCCTAATGATAAAATATTTTCCCAAGGTAATTCTACATTAAAGTTATCAATTCGATTCAATAAGTGTTCTAAATTAACTTGTTTTAAAATAGCTTCTAATTCTTTATTAGTGATTGTATGATTGGTTTTGGGATAGAGTAATTGTTCTCGTAAGCTTCCTAAAATGATATAAGGACGTTGGGGTAAAAATAACATTTCTTCTAAAGCAGGACGTACTAAACGGCCTTTTCCTGCATCCCATAAACCTGCGATCGCTCTCAATAAAGAACTTTTTCCTCGACCACTTGGCCCAACAATTAATAACCCTTCTCCTGGAGGTACTGATAAGGAAAGGTTTTCTACAATCACTTTATCATAATTAGGGGTTTTTAAGGTAACATTTTCAAAGGCTAAACGATTGTCTTCAATGGTGGTAATGCTGCTGATTTTTTCAGGTTCTTTGATAATTGATTTTAGCTTATTTAAAAATTGCGCTAACCGTTCAATATAACTGGATAATTTTCCTGAGTTTCCCCATTCAGCAATTAATATTCCCACTGCATTAGAAAACATTAAACAGGCCATACTTGCTTGACTAATTTCACCGTAGTCAATTTCATCTTGGATAAACAAAGGAGTAAGAATAAAGATGGAAAAGAGACTAATAGCTGATTGATAAACACGATTAAAAATATCCTGTCCTCTTTCCCATTCAACTCGACGATCCGCATTATCAATAACATTATTAAATCTTCTTTCAATAATATTTAATTCTTGTTCTTCTCCTTGGAAAAAAGCAATTGATTCAGAATGATTGCGAACATGGGTTAAGCAATAATTATAGTTAGCTTTAACCTCTAATTGTTCATTATTAATTTTGTTTAATTCTTGGGTTAAATAAATAGCAACTAAGTTACCTATAATTGTATAAATTACTAAATAGATAGCAATTTGTTGAGAAATGGTTGATAGAATAATAATAAAAGTAGTCATTTCTAAGACTTTTTCTAATACAGTGGCAAAAAATCTCAGTCCACCGCTAGTAATGGGTTCAATTTCTTGAGCTAAACGTTGATCGGGATTATCAAAATCTGATTGAGAGTCTAGTTTATAATAAGCACGATGGCTTAAATATCGCTTTAAAATATAGTTACTTAACCATTTATACCAATCTAATGATAGCCTTTTTCTAACAAATTTAGAAAACCCGATTAATAACGCAAGAACAGCGATAAAAAGACAAGAAATTAAGATAGTATCATAATATTTAGAAAGGTCTCTTTCTTCAATAATAATGTCTAAAACATAACGATTCCAAAAACTCCCCACACCATCCACAGCAACCATAGCAACAATTAAACCGATCAAAAGGAATAACATTCCCCAAGAACGAATTACTTCTGAAAAAACCCTACCTCCTGATTCTGTAGGATACCAGTAAGGTTGGGTCACAACTTTAAAATCTTCCCAAAATTTGTATAAAGACTGTCTTAGATCGTTTGTTGTTTGGTTACTTTGACTCAGAATTTGATCGAGCATAGTTTGGCTATTTTTCGCAAATAATTTTAGGAATCTTCAAAAAAATATAACAGTGTTTAGGTTTAACTTAACTGTTAATTTTTGGGGTCAATTCCTTTATTTTACCATCAAAATTAATGGTATTTTATTCTTCTACAATTTCAACAACTCTTGGTTCTTTTGGTGCTTGTGATTCACCTTTATTTTCTGGATCTAAATATTTTTTCAATTTTTCTTTCAACTGGTCAGAAATAGGTAATTGCTTAATTTCTTTCAGTAACATTTGTAAAGATTCGCTTTTACCTCGTTCTGCATAAATGGTTTGAATAAGGGTTTCTAGTCCGAACTGTCCGATCGCTTCTCCCACCATTCCAACTAAACTTAAAAGTCCTAATCCTCCCACAATTCCTAATGGTCCTCCTAATGCACCTAAAAAGGCGATAACTGCTGCACTATTTCCCCCTGCTGCTGCGATCGCAATGACTAAAATAACCCCAGAAAGTCCGAGTCCTGATAGCTTTTTAATGAGTTCATCCATGATTAATACCTACCTAATTTGTTAATCAATTAACTAATACTTTAAGGATACAATAATTTATCCTTTTAATTTGTTCCTGTTAGTAAAATTTCAGCGATCGCTTGAGAAATAGGATAATGAGGGGAAAAAACTTCCATCC
>JASJDW010000221.1 GCA_030064955.1 Crocosphaera sp. | reverse complement strand
ATAGCACTACGTATTATCATTAGGACATTGAGAGAATCACAAAACCTTGTAAGGCGATGCACTCCCCACCCTACAGTGATGTCATAATCTTTTTTTGTACTGCTATAACTAAGGTTTAATTTGTACCGATAGAGAGGTTTTCGTCTGTTGATAAACAGGAACTACGGTGGCTGTTAGCCCTTGATTTTTTAGTTCTTGGACTCGTTTCTCTGCTTGTTGAGAATGTTGAAACATTCCGGCATGAATTACCCCCTCACTTTGACGAATAAACGCCATTGGTTCAATGGTTTTAACCTGAGATAATAAAGATGGGTTGTCATAGGCAACCTCAACACGATAAAAACTAGGGTTTCTGTTAGATTGGGTATTAATGGTCTTGATCTCAGATGTTGCTGGATGGCGATCAAGAGTTTGAGCCGGTAAGGTTTGGGGTGCCTGGAAAGTATATTCTTTAATAGGGGTTGAAGTCTCATCCGCCGGCGTGACTTCAATAGACATAGAAGGAACTTCATTAGCAGAAGATTGAGGAGTCACCATTTTCGGTAAGGGAGGTGGAGGTAACTCACGGTTAGAGGTGGTTTGGGCAAAACTCATGGAAGTTGAACCCACCGTTAACACAAAACAACATATCCAAGTTGAAGACTGTCTTACATAGGAAGGGAACCTGGTTATCTGCTCAACAGTCTCTCTGATTAAGCGATCGCTACTAATAAACATCATTTAAACCTTAAATCAACACATCCTCACACCTTAAACAACAAAGATTCTTTTTGTCGTTTTCGGTTTAGTTATTCATCATTGTAATACTGAAAATGTTAGCCTAGAAGAAGTATATGGTTAATATTTCGATTTTTAAGAAACGTTTAACAATGAAGAAGGTTGTTGTTGGGTTATCCGGTGGTGTTGATAGTTCTGTGGCTGCTGCCAGTTTACAGCATCAAGGATATGATGTGATCGGCTTAACTTTATGGTTAATGAAAGGGAAAGGTCAATGCTGTTCCGAGGGAATGGTAGATGCTGCGTTTATTTGTGAACAGTTAGGCGTTCCCCATCATATTGTGGATACAAGAGATTTATTTACAGCCAATATTATTGATTATTTAGTATCAGGGTATGAGTCTGGTGTTACCCCGTTACCCTGTTCTCAGTGTAATCGTGCGGTGAAATTTGGGCCGATGTTAGCCTATGCTCAAGAAGAGTTAGACTGCGATCGCATTGCCACTGGTCATTATGCTCGTATCCGTTATGATGAGCAAACGGGAAGATACCAACTCTTACGAGCGGTTGATCGTAATAAGGATCAATCTTACTTTTTGTACGATCTCTCTCAAGACATTTTAAAAGGAACAATTTTCCCGTTGGGAGAGCAAACCAAAGAAGAAACTCGACGTATCGCAGCAGAATTTGACCTAAAAACAGCTAGTAAACCAGAAAGTCAAGATTTATGTCTCATTGAAGCTCATGGATCTATGGCCAGCTTTCTTGATCAATATATTAAACCCAAAGAAGGGGAAATTGTGGATCTTGATGGGAAGGTGTTAGGCAGACACCAAGGCATTCATCACTATACCATTGGACAACGCAGAGGGTTAGGAATTGCAGCCCCAGAACCGTTGTATGTGGTTAAATTAGATGCAGTGATGAATCGGGTCATTGTAGGAAACCGTGCTGCTGGGGGTCGTTCTGATTGTACCGTAGGACGGTTAAATTGGGTTTCTATGACTGAACCTGCTTCCCCCATTACCGCAGAAGTCCAAGTGCGTTATCGTTCAAAAGCGGTTCCTGTTACTATCATTCCCCTCGAAGATCATCGGGTAAAATTAGTGTTTAATGAACCTCAATTTGGCGTTACACCAGGTCAAGCAGCCGTTTTTTATGATGGTGAGATTGTTTTAGGTGGGGGCATTATTGAACAGTACAATTAGTTAACTTTCTGGGTCAAATTTTCACAGGAATAGGAACTGCGATCGCTGTAGGACAACTATGATAGTTGTCCTACATTAACTATACTTTCCGAGAATAATACTCAACCACCAGTAGTTCATTAATTTGCAATGCTATCCATTCCCGTTTAATAACATCATTCACTTTACCAGTTAAGGTGTTTTTATCAAATTCTAAATGATCAGGAAGGTTAGCTAACCCTGGATATTGCATATTGGTTTCTACCAAACGGCGAGAGTTGTCTTTATTTCTAACAGAAATAACATCCCCAGGACGACATTGATAACTTGCAATATTAACGATACGCCCATTAACCATAACATGACCATGATTAACCAATTGGCGAGCCCCTGGAATGGTTCCCGCCATCCCTAAACGGAACACCGTGTTATCTAAGCGCATTTCTAACAGTTCTAATAACTTCTGTCCCGTAGAACCAGTAGCGCGACGGGCTTTTTTCATATAACGAACTAGCTGCTTTTCGGTAACACCGTAGTTGTACAACAGTTTCTGCTTTTCTTCGAGTCGAATGGCATATTCTGACCGTTTACGGCGGCCTTGACCATGTTGACCAGGGGGATAAGCCCGACGGGGGGTTTTTCTGCTTAACCCTGGGAGTTCTCCCAGTCGTCGCACCACTCTCAGGCGCGGTCCTCTATAACGAGACATATAAGCTATTTTCTCCTAATATACAATATACTCCAAAATGGCCATTATAACAGTTTTTAGACTAATTAGTTACATCAATAGGCCCAATTCAAACCTCACCAGCCCTTTCAAGGTGTTGTGATTCTTCCCAAATTATAGTTAGGTAAAAGAATCCGCTCTCCCGACATTGTGGTAAAAAAAGTATTGTAGACTACATACTTAAAATGGTGGGTTACGGCGCAGACCAAAACCTATGGTGTTTTCATCAAAATCAACCCTGCGCCTAACCCAAGCTACGAAGTATAAATTTTTCTTATCACCATAACTACGGGAGAGCCGAAAAGTAGTAAATTAATCAACCCAATTTTGTACTGATAAATTAGGAAATTGTCTAAAATGTCGAAGATTTCTTGTTACTAATATGGCTTGATTCGCTAAGGATATACTAGCAATTAACATATCCGCTCTACCAATTTTACGCAATTTAGAAACCGTTTTAAAACTTTCAAATTGATTAGCAGCGTTTTCATCAATTGATATAACAGGAAGCTGATTGAGTAAGGTTTCTGAACGAGAAAAAAGCTCTTGTGCTTTTATTAAATCTTGTCCTGAAGAAGCTTTAAGTAGATAATCTATTCGTCCTCTTAAAATTTCTACTTTTGTGATAATAGTAATAGCGATTTCTTCATCTTGTAAGCTTTCTAATCGATTAATAACATTAGTATTACCTGCATGAAGATGGGTTAAGGTATCTGTGTCAAGAAGATACATCATCGTCAGTTTCAGAACGTCCCCTTGCTTGATAAATATTGTTTCTTAATTCAGACAGAGAACTATCATCATTAAATGCACCTGCTTGTTGTAAAAAGAGGATTTTACTATGTTGTTTAGCCCTGTCCACTGTTTTTCTTTCTTGTTCTGGTTTTGGAGTAATTGTCATACTTTCCCTGATTATCTATTAATATTGTATCGTATACGTCAATAAGTATAATTTAGATGCATTAGTTGATTGTATACATCGCAAATTTATGATGGTTGGGTTTCATTCCTTAACCCAACCTACAAGATAAGCGATCGCATTTATTCGATTGCGTATAGTGTTGTCCCTTTTTTACTCTTTTTAGTGCGTAATCTTCCTAAACGAACAAGCATTTGAAGACACAGCTTAATCTCTTTTATTGAATACTCACTAAAAGAAGCAAAACCATGTTGCTTAGATCCCCACTTTTTAATTCTTGTTGCATTGAAAAACCAAAGATCAAAACGTCTCAAGAACTTGAGAATTAATTGTGCAAGCTCATTATCTTCAATTAAATCTGTTACTGATGACTGTTCGTCTTCAATATTTAAGCTAACGTCTTCATCTGGTTCAGGATCTATTTGCAGATAAGATTGATCACTTTCAACCAAGCATTTATAATATTAACACGGAAGATTAGTATAAAATCATCAATAAATACTTATTACACTTCTTAATTAGTCATTATTGGCGTTAATCTATTGGGATTCAGCGATCACACTACGAGATCGGCGATCGCTTATGGATTACCCCCTGGATAAGCTGTAATAACAAAGCGAATAACTGTCCCAATAACGGCTGTTCCTAAAATACCAATTAATGTCCATATTTGCGCTTTAGTCGAACCTTTTAATTCTTTAACATCTTCTTTTAAGGTACTCACATCAGATTCTAATTTTGCTTGACCTACCTCTATTTTAGTAAGTCTCTCGTCTATTTTTTCTAATTTTTTATTTATCTCCTTGCGAAAATCATTAAGATTGTCATCGATACGATCTAGAATTTTACTGAGGTCTGTTGTTACTTGTATTGGGGTATTTGCCATAACTTTATTGTTCCTATTTATTTCTATTTTAGATCAGTTAAACCTCTAATTCCTTAATTTATGTAAACTTAACAAGATTTTTCATTACTACCATAAATAAACTTTAAGATGATTAAAATTAATCGAGTCAATTCCTAATTTTTGTAGATAATTAGATAATTTTAAATCATCAGTTAAAACTAAATATTGATTTTTAGATAATTCTATAATTCCACAGTCAGTTAACCCAAACTTGATAAATCCATTATTTTTAACAATTTCTTGACTAGATAAAGCACATTCTTCTATTTCCGAAATTAATTGAGCAAATATGGCAAAGCATTTTGATCGTTCTGGTTCACCTATTTGATTAGTTAAGCTATTAACTTCAGTTAAAATATTAGGGGTGATGATTATTTTAGGAAATAGATTAATAAGTTCAATTAATAAATCATAATCTTCAGGAATAAATTGTTGAGTTCGTTTAAACTGAGAAATTCGTTTACGATTGGCAGTTCCTACAATCAAAAGTAATAAAATATTGGTATCAATTACAATTCCTTTATTTTGATATCTATTCAAAAGTTTCTGAACATAATCCATTATAATTCTCTGATTTTAATTGATTTAAGTTCTCCTGTTTCTGCATCTATTTCGACAATTTTATATTCTCTTATATTCATTGCTTTCTTTAATACATCAGGAAGATTTTTTTGTTGATTTATTGGTGGATCAAATAAAAACCCCAAGGTGATTAACCAAGATTTATTGTCTGATGATAGTTCAATTTCTTCTAATCTTATATCATTGACATTACCAAAAAGATCGATAATTTGATTCAAATGATTTTTGGCTTTACTAACTGCTTGTCTAACGTCTATTGTCATGAGTTGTTGACCTCTGTGTTGAATGAGTTCAATGATCAGGTTATAAGATTGAAAATCACACTATCGGATTAGTAAGGAAAAGTATGTGAATAACATTTTAACCTCCAATCGTACTTGTTTTTATTTCAAATCAGCGATCGCTCCTCTAGCCATCTGTGCAATGGCTTGATCCGTTGCCCTTGGTAATTGATAATAAGTCCCTCCAGCCGTTTGTGCCAACTCTTTCCCAAACCCAGTCGAAACAAATTTTTTCTCGGTATCTATCATCAACAATTTAATGCCTAATCCCCGAATTTTTCCAGCAATATCTAACAATTCTTGTTTAATATCTGGCTTTTCTCCTTCGGGTATGGGTTCTCCTAAAGACTTGGCTAAAGGAATATTTCCCCGTCCATCAGTTATTGCAACGATCACCACTTGACCAATATCCCCAGACATCTTTGCATTCATCCCCACATGAACCGCTTGGGTTAACCCATGTGCCAAGGGTGAACCACCGCCACAGGGCAAGGTTTCTAGGCGTTTACGGGCTAAAGAAATAGAACGGGTGGGGGGTAATAATACGTCTGCTTGTTCCCCTCTGAAGGGTATTAAGGCGACTTGATCCCTGTTTTCATACGCTTCTGTCAAGAGACGCATCACTGCACCTTTAGCGGACTGCATGCGGTTTAAGGCCATTGACCCCGAAGCGTCCACCACAAAGACGATTAAAGCCCCTGCTTTCCGTGCTAAACGCTTGGAACGTATATCCCCCTGTTCGACGATAACATTGCGGCCAGGATGCCGTAAACGTCGGGATTTTTGATAGGGGGCAGCAGCCCGTAACGTTGCATCGACGGCAATACGTCTGACTTTGCCTTTGGGTAACATGGGTTTAACGTAGCGTCCGCGATCATCGGAAAAGATTAAATTACGACTCCCTGATTTTCCTTGATTTTGCGCCATCTGTGCAAAATACAACACACTGGGGTCTAATATCACTCCTTCTATGTCAAAGACGAACTCTTCAGGAATGCCGGGGGGTTCTTGTTCCGGTTCTTCGTTATTGTCTTCCTCTTCCTGTTCCTCTTGATCTTGGTTGGACTCATCTTGAGGTTGCTGTGGTGGGGGAGGAGGCGGTTGAGGGGCATCTTCTGGAGGCGGTTGCATCATAGTGCAACGGGGAACGATCACCAGTTCTACCGCCCGTCTGAGATCGTCTGAATTGATGGTATTTCGTCCATCTAGGGCTGCTGAAGCTTTGGCCACTCGAACGGCAAAAAGTTCAGCGCGATGCCCTTCTACGCCCCCTCTAATCGCCTCTTCGACTAAATATTGAATCTGATCAGGGGTAATGGTGACCTCTTTTAACCATTCCCTGGCTAGAATAATTTGGGTTTTAATATCGTCTATTTCGTCGTTATATTGAGCAAGAAAGGTTTGGGGAGAGTTAGCATAGTCTAAGGCTTGGTTTACTGCTTGTACCCGTTGATCCAAGGCTAAAACCCCGTCTGCTGATAAGGCGATCGCTATTCGATCTAATAAATGTCGTCTTAATGGCCCTTCTTCGGGGTTATAGGTAGCAATAAGAATGGGTTGACAGGGATGTTGAAAGCTGATCCCTTCTCGTTCTATTTGGTTTCTCCCTTCGGATAAAACGCTTAACAGTTGGTTGGATATTTGATCGTCTAAGAGGTTAATTTCATCTACGTATAACACTCCTCGGTGCGCTTGCGCCAGTAAACCGGGTTGAAAGATAGCTTCTCCTTGTTTAACAGACTCTTCTACATCTACCGATCCTAACAGTCGATCTTCTGTGACACCGATGGGAACTTGAATGAAGGGGGCGGGGACTATTTCTGTAGGGATGTCTTCGGGACGTTGGTTTAAATACTGTTCTTTGGTGTTGTCGTCCCATTCACTGGGTTTATTGCGATGGCAGTTAAAGGGATTATCTTCTATTCTTTCAATAGGGGGCAAAAGGGCGTGTATTCCCCTTGCTAAGACTGATTTTGCGGTTCCTCGTCTTCCTGCAATGACTACACCCCCTAAACCTGGGTCTACTGCTGCTAATAATAAGGCAAGTTTGATGGCTTCTTGGCCAACAACGGCAGTTAAGGGGAAGTTTAACGGGGTTGCGGTGAGGGTAGGCATTCGAGACTATGCGTGAACTATTAATGCCAATGTATCATGAACCTTGTCCGTAAATATACCACCGTAGGGGTTGAATACAGCAGTTTTCAATTGAGTGTATTAAAATTCCAGTTAAGTAAGTGTGGGGAGTGTGGGAGGGGTGGGAAGTGTGGGGGATCTCTAAATTTTAACCAATTCTTGACGAGAAATCCCCGATTGAGGAACGAAAATCGAGGGATGAAAGCCAAGACAGCACTTTTGTGATATACTGATTCCTGGTTGCGACCCACCCGAACTTTGGATTTACAGACAGCCTAACATCAAAGTAAAGTAACTTACTTTCGGCGCAGCAACATTGTCAGATCGGGAAAAGAAATCGCTGAAGAATCAAAAAGTCGGCAGCAATAGCGTAAGTCCAAACAGTGGTTTGTCGAACAAAAATTCATACTCCTTGGGACACAGGG
>JASJDW010000220.1 GCA_030064955.1 Crocosphaera sp. | reverse complement strand
TCTCCAATTAATGATTAAAGTTTCGTATTCACTGGTTTTATCATCCATCCTAAAATCAAGAAAATCTGAATATGCCTTTAAAAGAGAAAGAATTTCACCCCAAGCGATGAACTCACTTAACTCGTGATTGGCTACTTTATTCGGAATTAGCAACCATAAAAAATATCGCATAATTTTCTGAGGACTTAGGTTACGAATTCTCTCTTCTCTCCAGTATCTAAATTCTAACTCTTCTGCTAGGGAAAACTCAATAAATCCAATCTTTTAGAAGTTTCGCATTGACAGAAAATAAAAATTATGCTGTCAAAGAATTGGCGGGAGATAATTGTTCTAAAATAAACTCCCGTGCTACTTTTAAAGAAAGCTCTCTTTGGAGACAATACCAAGACTCTATACTGGCTTTAATTCTCATCAGTTCCAATTGACAAAATGCTCTTAAAGAACAGAAAATATGAGTAACAATAGCCTCGGTTGTTCTTACTTGAAACTTAGATAATCCACACAATTGTTTCAAAGCTCTATGGTAGCATTCAATTCCCCTTAGGAGTTAGGAGTTCGGGAGTTCAGAAGTTGAATATTAACTGTACCTCATGAGTCCAAGAAATGCTATATATAAAGCGATCGCTTCTGTATGATTATTCCACTACAAAAATAACACAAACTACAATTATTGTGTTACAATACTACAAAATAAGGCGGGAAGTTCCTTGTTTGCTCCTTGCCTAATCAGGCCGAAAAATGAGGATTATCGTTGGTAATAATGCTGGAAAGTGTTAGGGGGTTCAAATCCCCCTCCCGCCGTCCCTTTAAATTCATAATCACAAAAATTTATCGTAAAACCCTTGACATTATTTTGTAGTATGTATTATAAATGTAATATGCAACTCATGACGGAGTAGCTCAGTTGGTAGAGCAGTCTCTTTATTTACCCCTTGCCTTCAAGGCCGAAGAATAAAGGTTATCGATTTAACACCGAACTTGTCACGGGTTCGAGTCCCGTCTCCGTCACCACTTGGCGAAGTAGTTTAAACGGATAGAACATTACATCCTTGTTCATCCCTTGCCCTTTGGGCCGAAGAATGAGGGTTATCGACTACCTACTCGAAAGGTGTGGGTTCGACTCCCACCTTCGCCGTGTCTTTTTTTGCCTAAATAGGCCGAGGAGATGACCTATGAATTATCAATTTTTTACCCGTAAACAAAACCAAACTCCCCAAAATCAACCCATTCCAGGGCGAGAAGCAGAAATGATCCAAGGGCGATCTGGCGGTTGGATGTTTGATGCTGGGTTGTGGAAACTATTACGGCGTTGTCTCCTCATCGGAACGGCACAAAGTACCTATTATGCCCAAAAACATGAACTCACGGACGACTTTATTGATGTTTTAAAGCAAGGAGTGGCCACTGATCCCAGTCGAGTGGCCTCTGAAATACTCTATGCTAGTGATGGTCGGGCGATCAATAACAGTGCGCCGTTGTTAGGGTTAGTGTTACTGTCTATGGGTAAGACACCCGAAGCTAAACAAGCATTTCGGGAGATTTTTCCTAAAGTTGTCCGTACGGGTAGCCATTTTTATGAATGGTTAAGTTATACCAAATCTTTGCGAGGGTTTGGCAAAATTATTCAAGAAGTGGGAACCCAATGGTTATCACGGGAAGATGTGAAAGGGTTAGCCTATCAACTGTTGAAGTACCAACAACGGTATGGTTTTTCTCACCGAGATGCGTTGCGTTTATTTCATGTTAAACCCCTCACCGAAGACCATCAACAGCTATTTAACTGGGTGGTGAAGGGATGGGATGAGTTACCTGATGACATACCTTCAGAAGCGTTAACGCAGATATGGTGGTATGAATGGTTAAAACGTCATCCCGATCAAACTCATCAGGCGATCGCTCAAGGTCGTTTAACCCACGAAATGGCTGCCCCTGTGGGAAAAATGGATAAAAAAGCCTGGCAACTGCTGTTTAATGAGATGCCTATTGGTGCCATGTTGCGTAACTTGGGATCGTTGACAGCGTTGGGGGTATTGCGGGTTGATGAACCGAAAAATAGCGATCGCTTAGAAAAAGTCCTTAATAATGTTAACCGTCTGCGAAAAGGGCGTATTCATCCGATAGATGTTCTAAAAGCCCTGAAAACTTACCAGTCTGGGGGAAAAGTCGGACGAAGTAAGAAAACCTGGACTCCTGTTCCTCGTATTGTGGAAATTTTAGATAAAGCGGTGGAACTCTCCTTTGATATCGCCCAACCCACAGGGAAGGTGTTTCTCCATGCGGTGGATATTTCGGGATCGATGTCTTGGGGTGTAGTGGACTCTGTTGGCTTAAGTTGTTGTGAAATTGCAACAGCAATGGCGTTGGTGACAGCTAAAGCGGAGAAAAATTACATGATTCGGGGATTTTCTACGAAATTCATCGATTTAGGAATTTCTCGGAAAGATAGTTTTCAGTCTGCGTTGAAAAAAGCCAGTAACCAAAACTTCGGGGGAACGGATGCTGCTGTGGCCTATGATTGGGCGATCAAAAACAAATTTAAGGCAGATGTGATCTGTTTTTGGACTGATAGTGAAAGTTGGGCAGGATATAAACATCCTTCTCAAGCTCTAGCACAATATCGTGAAAAAGTCAACCCTAACGTTAAGGCGGTTTATGTTACTTTAGCTCCTTATGGCATTACGTTAGTTGACCCGAAAGATCCCTTATCTTGGGACTTAGGAGGGTTTGAGCCAGGGACTCCCCGTTTGATTCAAATGTTAGCAACAGACGAACTTTAACGGTTATTGTAGGGGTCAACAAAGCTTGACCTCTACGTTTCTATTATCCTAAGATATCTTCTATGACAAAAGGACAATTTTCTGGGGCTGTTAAGTTAGCTTTTTCCTTAAAATCTTGAGCAGCTTCTTGGTAGATTTCTTGCCAATTTTCTATTAATTTATTTTTGATGGATGTTGACAGATTCTTTTTCAGAAGAATACGAAAGTTATAAACTTCCCGTTTCCAGTGGTTTTCATTGTATTCTTTTTCTGCTTCCCAATAATTGATACATAGTAAATGTATAATAATCAGAATAGTGTAAGAGCGACAAGTTTTATATTCACTCTTACCCAAGTCTTCAACCTCCTCAATTAAGTGTTCTATATCAAGCTCATTAAATTTACCTTCTCGTAGTAATTGAGCTTGTTGTTGTGACCAAAGATTAAAATCAATATCATATAATTTTTTCATGATTTTACGTCTTTTTAGTTAAACCATACGATGGGTTTTGATACTGTATTTTAACATAAACTTATTTAGTTACGAGGACGAGTTTGTAACCACATTACAACCCCTGTTATCCCTAACATTAATAAACCAAACCCATTTAAAAAAGGATAAATCATTTCTAAGTTAATACGTCCAAACTTTCCCCGATGTAATTCTAGTAACCAGATAAAATCATTTGCATTTCCTGTTACGACTGCTACTTGGAATAGAGTTCCTGTAATAACAGTTAAGAGTAACGGAAAGATCATAAAAGGAGCAATTTTATAATGTAGTTGACGTAAAGCAACTTTATTCAATAGATTCATAATTAATGTTTATTGATGTATCTTTTGTTTAACAACTTTTAGAATAATAGGACTACCAACCAGCAATAAAAAGATTATTTCTGATGATTGAGGAAGAAAATTAAATTGGTTTGTTTGTTGCAAAGTAACATTAAGAGTTTGATTTTCTGATTCTTCAGATGGTTGAATTTCAGGAGTTGGAGAAGATTCTATATTTTCTTGTTCTATTTTTGTGCTTTTCGGTTCAGGTTTAGAATGATCATGACCACTATGGGCTAAGATTGGTTTTACAGATGAAACTAATACGGTTAAACTGATAGTAGTGAGAGCAGTAATAATTTTTCTGGTAGTTAATCGATTCATAACTGTTGAAGTTTTTTATTTTAACTATTTTATCATAACAAGTTGGTTATCAAAATCTTAAAAGGTGGGCAAGTATTTAAGACATTATAATAGTTTAAGATAAGTTTATGGTTTGCCCACCCTACTGTCTTGAGAGATTAATATTATCAATATTGTTGAATTTTTAAACATGATTTACAGATGGTAACAGGTTTAGAACCGATTATAATTGATGCTGCTGCAAAAGGTATGACAGGGGTTGTTATTAAGACAGCTTGGGATCAAGGTGGTAACGTTTTATCTTGGTTTGGTAAGGGTTTAAATGAAAAGACTAAAAAGCTAATTTATAACGCATCACAACAATATATCAAGAATTATAGCAATCGTAATGGTATTCTCAAAGTGTTAGGAATGCGTCAACCTGTTAACTTAGATGATATCTATACAATGGTTCGTTTTCTGCATAAAGATCAAGTAATTAGGTTTGCTGATCTTTCGAGTCTAGAAGAAAATTATCGTAGTAGTAATAAACGTAACTATCCCAGTGAAAAAGGAGATACTAAGTCAGGAATAACAGTTGCTAATGAACAACAATATTTGATGGTAATAGGAGAACCAGGGGCAGGAAAATCAACCTTTTTAAGAAAGATGGGTTTAGAAGCGGTAAAAGGAAAAAAATTGCTAAAAGAAAGTTACCAGCATTCTTGCATTCCTGTCTTTTTTGAACTTAAAAAGTTTACAGAGAAAGAGATGAATATCAAAAAAATGATTGTTAACGAATTTGATATTTGTAAGTTACCTCAAGCGGAAAAATCTGTAGAAAAGTTGTTAGAAAAGGGTAAGTTATTAATCCTCCTAGATGGTTTAGATGAAGTGCCTACAAAAAACATGGATCGGGTTATTAATAAAATTCAAGATTTTGTAGATAAACATGATAAAAATCGTTTTATTATTTCTTGTCGTACCGCAGCTTATAATAACTGGTTTCGTCGTTTTACTGATGTCTTAATGGCAGAATTTAATGATCAACAAATTGAGCAATTCATCAATAATTGGTTTAAAACAGAACTAGATACAGAAACAAACACAGCAGAAAATTGTTGGAATTTATTACAACAAGATGAATATAAAGGTGCAAAAGAATTAGCTCAAACTCCTTTATTATTAACGTTTCTTTGTTTAACTTATGACAAAACACAAAGCTTTCCCAATAACCGTAGTGTGTTGTATCGAAAAGCGTTAAATATTTTATTAGAAGAATGGGCAGCCGAAAAAAGAATTAAACGAGATCCTATTTATGAAGGGTTACACACTGAATTAGAAGAAATTTTATTATCAGACATTGCTTACTCTAATTTCAAAGAAGATAAGTTATTTTTCTACGAACAAGATATTATCGAACAGATTAAAATCTTTTTATCAGGAAATATGAATGCACCTCAACATTTAAACGGTAAAGCTGTTTTAAATGCTATTGAAGTACAACAAGGAATTTTAGTGGAAAGAGCAACAGATGTCTATTCTTTCTCTCACCTTACGTTACAAGAATATCTAACGGCACAGTATATTGTTGATCATAATTTAATTGGTGAATTCGTTAGCAACCATGTAAGTGAAACTCGCTGGAAAGAAGTTTTTATATTAGTCGCTGGTTTAATGCGTGGTGGTGCAGATCAGTTATTATTATTGATGGAAAATGAGGCTAGAAAGTTTTTAAAAACACCTTTAGGTATGGATAAATTAGTACCTTTATTAGAATGGGGTGAAAGGATGACAACAGGATCACAAGGGGACATGAAACCTGTGGCAAAAAGAGCGATCGCCAACGCCTACACCAACGCCTACGCCAGTTGCTACGCCTACACCAAGACCTACAAAAACACCCATTTCAAACTCAAAGTCAACGCCAACGCTTATGTCAACGCCTACGCCAACGCCAACACCTGCGCCTACGCCAGTTGCTACGCCAACGCCAGTGCTTATGCCTACGCCTACGCCAGCAGCTACGCCTACGACAAAACCTGCGGCTACGTCATCGATCAATTTATTGACCTTGGTAATATGTTAGAAAAAGATCAAATTTTTAATGATATTAACTACTCTCAATTAATCAGTCAACTACAAACATTAAAAAATAATATTATTTATAATCTAGAATATCAAGAAGTTCGCATTAATTTTGTTAACAATCTTTATACAATTTGGAATAATGCCTTTAATCTAACTCCAGAATTAATAAATCTAACAGTAAAAGAATTAAAAGAAATTGACAATAACTATTTTTATATCAACTGGTTAATGCTTCAATGTAAAGACGCTGCGGTTAACGTTTCTCCTCAAACTTGGGAAGGTATAGAAGATAGAATGTTAAGAGTCATTTAATTAGTTTTCAATTATAGAATAAGATATAATAAACTTAGAATAATCCTTATCAACACTTTTCAAGTAGGTTTAGGCGATGGTTGATCCTCTAGAAATCGCTAAATACTTCATTATTAGGGCTTACGAAGATGGTAGAGAATACCAAATGACCAATATGAAGGTTCAAAAACTTCTCTACTATTCCCAATGTTTACATCTTGCCCTTTATGATGAACCCCTATTCGCACAAGAAATACAAGCTTGGCGATACGGTCCGGTTTGTCCTCCTGCCTATTACTTTTATAGTGAATTTGAAGCTAAACAATTACCCGTTCCCCAACAAGATAAACTAGAGACATTAACACCAGAAAAAAAGGAGATTTTAGAAGAAGTTTGGCAATATTTTGGGCAGTATCATGCTTACTATTTAAGTGATATGACACACTTGGAATTTCCTTGGAAAAAAGCTCGTAAAGGGTTATCTAGTTATGAACGTTCCACTAACCCTATTGATCTTAAAGATATGCAGTTATTAGGAGAAGAAAAATTATTAGAAATTGAAAGAAATCATCCTCATTATGAACCAACAATATACTATCTTTTTAAAGAAGCCTTTAACTCAGATCAAAAACCTCAATATATTAAAAAAGAAGAAATAGATGAGTGGATTGATTCCCTTCTCCCTTGAGAAATCAGAACAATTTGAACGCAGTTTCAAAAAGCTAATTAAATTCTATAAATCTGCATCTCAAAAGCAAGAATTTAAGCAGTTAATTGCTCAATATTTAAAACAACTGATTATTAATCCTTATCCAACTAAAGCAAGGAGTTAACCTTTACCTAGTAGATTGAAATTACCTAATAATTGGCAATTTTATAAATTAGTTATAGTAACTACTAAAGGAGCATCTGGACAAATTAGGATTATGTATTTAGTCAATGAAATTGAAAGAATTATTAAACTTTTGTGGATTTATAATCATCAACAATTTCAAAAGCGTCCTCCTGATAAAGATATTAGAGCGTTTATTAAAGATATATTTGAAGATTAAGTCAAATAGCTTAATATTTAGAAACAGTTTGAAAAATCTATATTATTCTATTATTTAGTTTATAGCTATTCTGATATAAGATGTTTGGTTTCATGTTAAAATTATAAACAATTATTATCCTTACATAAATCCTAAAAATGTCACCCCAGTTTTCTTATCCAAATACCTCACAACAAGACGTTACTGATATCTATCACGGTGTAGAAATAAAAGATCCCTATCGTTGGTTAGAAAACCCTGACTCAGAGGAAACCAAAGCATGGATAACAGCACAAAATAAACTCACTTTTGACTATTTAGCCACCATTGAAGCAAGAGAAAAAATAAAACAACGCTTAACCAAACTGTGGGATTATGAAAAGTATGGTATTCCCTTCAAAAAAGCAGACAGATACTTCTATTTTAAAAACAATGGTTTACAAAATCAAAGCGTTTTATACACCCTCAAAAATCTTGATGATGAACCCACTCTCTTATTAGATCCTAACACTTTATCCGAAGATGGAACCATTGCTTTATCCGGTTTATCTATCTCAGAAAATGGTCAATATTTAGCTTACGGTTTATCTACATCAGGATCAGATTGGGTAGAATGGAAAGTAAGAGAA
>JASJDW010000020.1 GCA_030064955.1 Crocosphaera sp. | reverse complement strand
CTCATTGAAGTTAATTATGGCTTATCACTTCTTATTTTAGGATAAAATTATTTCTTTCTTCCCCATCTGCCCAAAATCCCTCTTTAACACCTCTTGACATCTGTTTCATTATCTTAACTTGTCACCAATGGTAAGGGTGAGAAGTGATAACTTAAGGCGATCTCGTAAAAGATTGAGACAGCTACAATATGAGTATCGTTATGGTGAAATCTCGTTAAAAGATGTGATACAACGATTAAACAGTTGGGAAGCACACCTTAAGCACGGCGATACCTACCGACTACGACAAGACATTTTCGAGCATTGGACGTTTCAGCGAGAACCGTGGGAATTTCCAAAGAAAATCTAAAATTTATCTCAAAAGTAACCACTACATCGGAAGATAAAGAGATGGGACAGGCATGAGAAAACGAGGCGGTTCCTACAACAATAATCCGCGCAATTGCCGTTCTGCCTATCGCAACAACAACAACGCGCGCGATAACAATGGTTTTCGTGTTGTGTGCGTTCTCCCCAGCACTCTTCTATTCCAGAGCTTGTCAATGGGAATTGGCAAGGAGTGTACTGAAGAGTCCAGACCTGTTCCGGTGGCGATAAGCCCAAAAATAAATCAGATTGGAGAGCTTAGTAGGGTCAAACCGAACCGTTTTCCAATCTACTCTTATTTTTAGTGAGAATTGTGTCCAAATTCGAGATTATTACTCAACCGAAGCAGGTTCAGCACATTGTCGAAGATTTAAACGGGGTTCCATTACAGATGATTCTCATTCCCTCTGGAACCTTTATGATGGGCGCACCTGAAACTGAAAAAGAGAGTGATGACTGGGAAAAACCGCAACATGAGGTTAGGGTAGAAAGGTTCTTGATGGGACGCTATCCGATTACTCAAGGACAATGGAAAGCTGTTGCTGATATGCCACAAGTGGCGACAGAACTTAAGTCTAACCCGTCTACATATAAAGGGGATAAACGACCTGTTACGGATGTCTCTTGGCATGATGCTATAGAATTCTGCGCTCGTTTATCAGTCCACACCAACCGGAAGTATCGTCTCCCTAGTGAAGCAGAATGGGAATATGCTTGTCGTGCCGGAACCACCACCCCCTTCCACTTTGGGGAAACCATTTCAACGGATGTGGCTAATTATTATGGGGGTGAGATTTATGGGGAGGGTGAGAAAGGAGAGGTTCGGGGTGAAACAACAGAAGTGGATAAATTTGATGCAGCGAATCAGTTTGGGTTGAGCGATCTGCACGGAAATGTCTGGGAATGGTGCTTAGACCCTTGGCATGATGATTATAAAGGCGCACCTAGAAATGGAAGTGTCTGGGATGACAATAACGAACAAGAAGATTACTACGACCATATTGTTAAGAATATTGAACAAATATTGACAGATGACCGTTATCATGTATTACGAGGCGGTTCCTTCCTCAATTATCCGCGCAATTGCCGTTCTGCCTATCGCAGCTTCAACAACGCGCGCGATAACATTGGTTTTCGTGTTGTGTGCGTTCTCCCCAGGACTCCTTAGCCCTCTGCTCTTTTGCCCTTTTGCCCTCTTCCCGCCAAAAAATGCTTTTGTTACAAAACTTAATAATAAAACCATCAACTTCTTAACATAGTTTTACCCAACCTCAAGATCGTTGTTGTCCTTTTGCATCGTTCTGTAATGATCAATTTGCACCTGTTGGTAAATATCATGAATGTAATCATAGATTTTCTGTTGATATTCTGCCTGAGATAAAGTTTCTTCCCAAATTTGAGAAATATCGCTTTGAGAAAGGGTATTCCCAATGAGTTGACCCCCATCAGAGTCCCCAAACTGAGCCATGAGACGGGCTGCAATGTGGCGATCGATCTCACGATGGGACATAAGAGTACCAACAGTTTCCTGAACCTGACACTTCAAGGCAAAGTATTTGAGTCGGTATTGTCGTTGTTGAGGGGAAGGGGGTGGTTTAAGGGACTGATAAGACGGTTTAAGAGCGTTAGTTCCTACCAGTTTGTCATTAGCAGGGGAACTATTAGACGATGACGGCCTTCTTGAAGTCAAAGATTTTTCTGCTTTTTGAGAAAAATCAGTCTGATTACTCGTATTCAGAGTAATAGCCTCACTCTGTTTCTGTGGGGAACTGGGACGGGGTTTGGGGTCATCATTGAACGCCTGAAAAGCCTGTGTTCGGTTCTCTGTGGAATTTTCTCTCGTTTCAGAGGCGTTTGAAGGAATAGGGCTGATGGTGGAAATTGGTTTTGTTCTACGGGGGTCAAAGGGGGCGGTTTCTATTGGTGAAGTGGCAGTTACAGAAGCCTCCTTGCCCGTCTTAGCTGCTACAGGAACAGATGAAGACAGGTCAACCCTCTCTAATTCAGGCATAGGGTGAATTACTGTATCCTGATGTTCAGCCCTGAACGATGCTCGAATAGCCTCCAGGGGGTTTTCCTTCGCCCGTGAGGTTAACGCTTTTTCCAGTAACTCGGCCTTATTGTCAGTGTACAGTTTCAGGTCATGTTTAACCCGTGAAACCGCAACATAAAAGCTTTCCTTCCCGACAGTGAAATCTGCTGAAATGAGAACCTTATCTGCGGTTTTACCCTGTGACGAGTAGGTGGTGCTAACCAAGGCATAATCAAAGTGTTGCGCGTCGTTGAGGTTAATCTGTTCGAGTTTCCCATCCTCATATTCAATGGTGGCGGTGTCCTCTGAGATGGCTGTTACTTTGAACTGTTGCCCGTTGCGTCGTCCTAAATAGCGATTATTCTTAGTCCATTTCAAAGTATCCCCAACAGAGATCGCTAGTCCCCCTTGAGTATAAGCAGCTTTTTCAAAGCCCCCTTCAACGGTAGTAGTGACACCTTGGTCATCTTTGAGAACCAAGTTATCATCTTCAAACCCTACAACCACATATCGTTTTCCCTTACTGAGTTGACGTTTTTTATAGTCCTTCAACGGGACAATGACATCCCCAATCTCGAAATTATGGGCATATTTCATCTGAACTTTGGTTAAATCCTTCCGTTTCAGTTGCCTCACCGTTTTATCTTCACCTAACCGGCCTTCCCTGCGTAACCCCTCACGGATACCTTGGGTAATGTTGAGACGTTCAAAGTTAGTGCCAGCTAATACTAAGGTTTTACCTCGTTCTTCAGGGGACACAGCTAAATAATCATCAACAATGCGCTGTACCTTTTCTTCCCTTTCCACTTCTTCAATACAATGCTCCTTATCCAAAAGCTCAAACCCACTATGAATCTCACCTTTAGCAATTAAATCCACTGCCTCTTGTAAATGAGGAGCTTTTTGTCGTAGAGACTGATCCATATACGCAGTGGTCATTCCTGCTTGTTGTAGGGATTTAAAGGGGTTTCCTGCTTCAACAGCCGATAATTGACGGGTATCTCCCACAAATAGGACTCTAGCTTGCTGTTGTTCTGCTTTCTTCAATAGTTGGTAAGCAGCGAACGCATTGAGTAGTCCAGCTTCATCGATGATCCATAATTGATTCGGTTCCGGAATCGAGTCCTGTCCTGAATGGAGTAACCTAGCAACGGTGTGGGTTTCAATGCCTACCTCATTCTCTAGCACCTTGGCAGCTTCTGCGGATGGGGCAAAGCCTTTGACGAGATAACCCTGTTGCATCGCCTTGGCTGTAAAGTGGTTCAAAGCGTAAGTCTTTCCTGCACCGGCTACTCCTTGCCAAGCCATAATACCATCGGTAGTGGTCAAAGCCTTCGAGATCGCTTCCCGTTGACCATCGGTAAGGGAAATATCCGCTAACATTTCCTCTGTTGTTGATGGTGAGAGGATTTGAGACACTTGCCCCTGTTGCTGCTGCATCAAACGAATGGTGGCCAGTTCTCGTAACAAAGCAGACTGGGTGGTGTAACGGTTGCCAGTGCGTTCTGCTAATCTGATTAATTCAGGGTGCTGTTTAATGGCCTCAACGAGTTCATCAATGGCAACAGGTAACTTCTCTTGTAGGATAAACTTTTCCAGTTCTTCGGTGTTAAAGGCCACGTTCCGTTCGGCACAATGAGCAATGGCTTCGGTAATATGACGTTCATTGACAAACCTTTTTTTGATACGGTGGTCATGACTAACCTCATTTTTGACCACAAACTCTATCCCTAATGCTTCGGCTTCCTGTCGCCACCGTTGTCGTAATTTATAGGGGACGATCGCCTTTTTCCGTTGCCGTGTCATGTCCCAAGCAGCGTATCTATCCTTGGCACTATAAGGGTTACGGGCGGTGGCTAAAATCTTTTGACGACGTTTGGAAAATTCCTGTAAGTCTTCAGAAGAGAATCCTTTGATGTCGAATTGACCTTGACCTTTGGCTTCAATTTCGTACCCTAATTTCTGCACTTCCATAGCCAGATGATGCTGATAGACCATGCCTAAATGCTTCTGGTTACGATAAATCGCCTCATTGAGATGACTATACCATACCCCTCGCTTCAGTTCGGTCATGTTCATGATGAGGCAATGGGTATGAAGATGGGGATCTGGCCCGGTATCTTTGGCTTGATTTTCATCCGCTTTAACCGCACGGGTGTCGATGTGGTCAAACTGCGCTACTACTAAATTGCCTGTATTGACTACCAAACGGTCATGTCCGTTTCTGACACGGGTATGGGAATAACGGTCTTCGATTAACTGTAATGTTTTCTCAACCGCTTTGGCATGAGCATCTAATAACCGTTCGTCACCACCCACTAAGGCTTGTAAACTCACTGATTTAGGGGCATTAAAGGTACAGTCAACCGCAGCCCTTCTATTTTTATCAGCAGCGATCCCTTTAGAACCTAGTTTCTTGCGGCCAGAAGGACTGTAACCATTGAGGATACGCTGAAAAACTTTTTCATCATCCACTGCACCACTTAAGTTTAGTTTCGCTGCGCCTTGTCCCCACCAACGAGACGTTTCCTCAAGGTAGTAACCCTTGATGTAATAATCTTTGCCTTTTTCTGCTGAGATGGTGGCGACGGTTAACATTTCTGTTTGGTTATTTGAGTCAGTGGTTTTTATCTGTGAAAGTTATTGAATAAGAAATCGATTTTAGAATTTGACATTTATACTACGAGTTGTAGTGTTGAAAGAATATTGAATAAGAAATCGATTTTAGAATTTTAAATTTATACTACGGATTGTATTATTGAAAAGGTTTGAAAGGGACTGTAATAAGTATAGTAATTTTCCCAAAGGTTGGGAGTGGTGTGCAGGAAAAAATATTGTTAAATTTATGGTTTGACTGAGGGGAATGAGTTGGGAAGATGGATGGATATTGGACGGGTTTGTGACGGGTAATGGACGGATATTGGATGAGATTACGACGGGGATTGGACGGGGACAATTTGTGTCAAGAATCTTCTCCCCAAAGTATAGGGTTTAAATTGCCTTCTAGTCAAAGTTTCAGCCGATAAAAGAGACAATACACATCCAGATTGGGTCTGAATTAACAAGGTGAAATTTAGAGAAGGATAAAAAACGTCTAAAAGCAGCTTTATGAGTGAGTTACAAGCTTTTTCTGAGAAGAGTGTGGACGGGTAAGAGACGGGTTTTGGACATCATAAATGATCTGTATGAATAAAAAATGATATCTCTTGGTTCAGAGAGTAAATAAATTAGTTAAAGCTATTAGGCTTCTGCTTTGAAAAAGTCGAATCAATCTCCAATCTTTCTGTCAACCGATGTACAGTTTGTGTGCAGTCTGTGTACAGTCCAGGTACATATTACAATACAGTAACGGTACAGTATAGGGAAACCGATCTTAATCTCATTCTAGAGTTATTATGCTGAAAGCTTATTTCTAACTGCTTTAGAGCTTAAATCCCCTTGAAAAAAGTCAGAAAAAATCCCCATTTTTTCCTGAACTGACAAATGCTCTTGGCTCTTTAGTTAAAAATCGCTGTAATGATTATGGTAAGTACAATAGGGGCAATTATAAAAATATCATAAATGACCTATGACAGTCTATGTACAGTGAGTGTACAGTGAGCTAAAGATAGGAAACTGATAAAAGTAAAAATTAAGTCGCCGAATCTGAAACAGATAAGATTGTCTCTGGAGAAAAAGATTAGGAGAAAAATCAGAGAGGGGGACTATCCTAAATTTCTTGACTTGCAAAAAGAAAGTTGATGATGAGGATGAGTCAAATGATCACCTTATATTGAATGAAGATGAAAAAAGACGGTCAGCTTCGCTGCGCCTTCGGCGAACTCACGGTGAGGATCTAATGAGCAGTATGAGACTTTGAGGATCTTATCGGGAGACTCCGAAGAGGGGGAAGACTCCGAGTTTTTTTCGAGCCAACATTACCCCTTGCCTCCCCATACCTTGATCGTCATGAAGTTTTGAGACAAAACCTACACAGTATGGGGTGTGTTGTGGCCAGGTAACAGTTCCGGTGTATTGGTCTTAGTCTTCAACTATCTTTTTAACTCGCCATCCTGTCTGATTGCCGATTTTGCCGGCTTTAGTAAATGACCAACAGCCTCTAGTAAATACGTTCTCACCTTTGGGACAACTGGGTTTAATTCCGATTAGCTGCTTAACTTCTTTGGTTGATAGTATCCAGTTTTGTTGCTGTGCTTGTTCGAGGGAATGGTTATAAGCGATGGGGTCAATGGGTTGTAATCGGCTGGCGATCGCTGTCCCTAAAATCTCAATAATTTCTAGTAATTCCTCACGACTCATCTGTGTTGTTTGCTGTGTCGTAAGTTGTGTTGTCTGTGTTGTATTGTCGAGAAGATTATCGTTATCAGTGCTTTCTATATGTGTTGTAACTGAGGTAACAGGTGTGTAGTGTTTGAGGCTGCCACCATTTTTAAGGTGCTGATCTAGGTCGTCCAATTGCTGGATCATTTGTTCGGTGGCGTAGGCTTTACCGTCGTCATCTTTGGGTAATTTTAGTCCCACAGCTTCCAAACGAGAGTAGAGAGATTTACGAGATTGAAGCTTATAGCGATCGCATAATTGGAGGACGTTCATGGTGTGTTGTTGTCACTGTACAGGTGTGTCGTCATCAAGTAACACTGTATAGTTGATGATGACACATAGACAAGGGATCACCGATTTCTAGGAAACTTGATGAAGAAAGCGGGCAAAGTTTAATAGTTCTTGCTGTTTGTCTTCAGATAAGTTATTAATAACAGCATTTAATCGTTCTGAAACTGACAGCCAAGTTTTAGTTTTTGCTTGCCAAACTACTATAAACTGTTGCTCTGACAGGGTACATAAAGCAGTGGTTTCTCCGTCTTCATTACTAAATTCTATCTCATACTTTCCATCATCAAAGCATTCAACAATGCTTCCTTGACTGCCAATAAATTGTTTAGCTTCAGGTAAATTTATTAGTAATTCAACGACATCAAACAGTGAGGGTTTTTTCATGATCTTTTCTTGACATATAGGGTAACTAATCTAGCTGTTTTTGCGTTCAGTTTTCTTATCCATCCTGTTCGCACGATTTCTTTTTGATAGGGTTCTATGCCTTTGATTTCTAAGTCGATTTGATAGCGTTCTCCATGTTCATCTTTAAATTGAAAGGTGGCTTCTGCGTCTAAAGCTTGGTCATAAATTTGGTCTAGTAAGGGTTGATAATTATCTTTGGTATAGCCTAAGTGACGTTGAAACATCAAGGCTTTATTGACTCCTTTAGGGTCATCTGGATTAAGGGCATATTCTGTTAGTTTACGGGGGTCAATTTCTATGTTGTTGACAAGTTCTTTGAGTTTCACTTCCCCTCCTCATTCTTTGTTGATAATCAATAACTTGCCCTTAACTATCTTTTTCTTGATTAACTGAAATGGAACTGACATTAAAAATCCGAGATTGTGCGAGTTTTTCTGTTTTTGGCACAACAATAACATCTTTTTTCCCATGAGGAGTCCAAGAAAAATTAGCGCATAACACCAATTCATTTTCGGGGTCATATTCTAATAACATATCTATTAGTTCTTGAACAGGATTATTTAAGTCTTCTATTTTTAAATACTCAAAACGTTCGGTCTTCATATCTCCACTGACTAACCCTCTACCTAATTTTAAATAGTGGATATAAGCGTACTCAAATAAGGTAATTTTTGAGGCTTGTTTTCTTAATTTTTTGGCTCTTGATTTTCTTCCCATACTCTGGAGACGAGGTTGTAGGTGTATCTAACTTCCAGGTTAGCCGACTTTTAGGATTACTATTCAATTGGGAGCGAGATTAAGATGTTGATGACTCTGTATGGGACAATTAAACGTGAGAATTCAGTCTTGAACGTTCTATAAAGTTTCCTTAGCCAAGGGTTGGGTCATTATGGTTAACCTGATTGAGCGCGATCTACAGTCTCCGGAAAATCTTAAGTTAACTCAACCCATACCCGTGACCCTGCATCCGGCTCAAGTATATATATCGGGGTTATCAGAAGGTAGCCGTCGCACCATCCGCTATTCTCTTAATACTATAGCGTCGTTATTAACGAATGGGGATTGTGATGCGGATACGTTAGATTGGTCTAGGCTGCGTTACCACCATACGGCTGCGGTGAGGGTGGCTTTGTTGCAAAAGTTGGCTCCTGTGACGGCGAATAAGATGCTCTCTGCGTTGCGACGGGTATTATTAGAAGCCTATCGCTTGGGGTTGATGGCTGCTGATGATTATCAAAAAGCGGTTGATTTTCCTAATATTCAAGCGGAACCGGAGTTAAGAGGGCGTTCTCTTGATTCATCCGAAATTAGGGCGTTGTTGGGGACTTGTGGAGAGGATAGTGTTATGGATATTAGGGATGCAGCCATTATGGTGATGTTACGGGGGACGGGAATACGTCGCTCTGAGTTGGTGAAACTGGAATTAAGGGATTTTGATGAGCAGACGGGGGAGGTGTTGGTGCGTAAGGGGAAACGGGGGAAAAGTCGACGGGTTTATTTACCAGAAGAGGCCATTGCGTTTATTCAGCGATGGTTAGGGGTGCGAGGGGAAGAGTCGGGATGTTTGTTTTGTCGTATCCATCGAGGGGGACATTTAAAGTTAGGTCAGATGCACTCGGATACGGTCTGGCGTATTATACAGAAACGGGCAAAAATGGCGGGGATTGAGTCGTTTTCCCCTCATGATTTTCGACGGACGTTTTGTAGTGATTTATTGGATGCAGGGGTGGATATTGTCACGGTGCAGAAGTTGGTGGGTCATAGCTCTCCGGTGACGACGGCTAAGTATGATAGGAGAGGGGAAGAGACGAAACGAAGGGCGGTTCAGTGTTTGAAATTGACGGATAGTTAAACCCACATTTCGCACTTGTATTAAGTGATACGAAAAAACCGAGAAAAGTCTTTTAGTTTGGGTTAAAATTAGCGTTAATTTTACGCTAACCAAATTGGCACTTATTAGCCATTCTCATGAAGAGTTATTTATTGAGAATTGCGAAACAAACTGAAATAGTAATAAGCCAAAGATATTATCAAATACTGAAAAACTAAACCCTCTAAAAATTAACCTGATAAGATATAATAGTTTTGACCGGAAAGAGAGAAAAAGCTTAAAATCTTTTGTTTTTCTTCAGTTAAATTAACCACTGGTTTTTTTCCAGATTGAAGTAAGAGATGAATCCCTTGAAAACATTGAAATATCCATCTTAAAGTTGGTTTTTCTGTTAGCTTACCTAGTTGATTTTTTAGTCCAGTTTTTGCTTCAAATAAGCGACGACGTAGCTCTCTTTGTCCTAAAGAATAAACCAGAAGACATAAAACCATTAACATCGCCATTGTTTCCACTCTTTTAGGGGATTTAAGAAAAACGCTATCGGCAAAAAATAACGGGTCTTTGAGGAAACCAAAACCTCTCTCTGCTGCTTGCTGCTCTTTATGAGTTAGTTCTTTCTCTAAAACATTGTTAACTAATTCTTTGGCTTTTCCCAGAGATAAAGGAACTCTAGATAACCACTTAATTGATGACAAACCTTTTTTATCAAGTTTGTCCATTACTCTACCAATTTTATCATCGTTTAAATATTCAGCTTTTATGTCTTTTCCTAATAAATGCTCAGTGGAGTTTATGACCAAATTAGATTTTTTCTGTTTAAATAATAATGATTATCATTCTCTTTTTTGTCTTTTCCTGTGTTGCCAAAGGCAGTTTGCTATATACTGGCCTAGTTGATATCTAAAAAGATTTTGGCTCAGTTTGAATAGTTTTGGCCTACATCAATTTAGATGCTTGCTAAGTTGTATCAATATTTAAGTCAAACACGAATGATGTTTCAATCAACTGAAAAACTCTATTTGAAAATAGGGAAAACGCTCTTGATAGGGATGGTTTGTCTCTGTGTCATGATTGGATTCAGAGTAGATGCGATCGCCTTAGAAATGTCTAGTAAAAGATCAGACATTCGCTCAAGATTTCTCATCCCCACAGAAGCAACGCAGTTTACTATAGACGCTAATGAAGAAGTCAGGGAGCAACTCCCTTTTAGCAATATAAAGGACTTTTTTAATGCAGAACGAGGTTTTCTGGGGACTTTAGAACCAACGACAGAATGTAACAATGATGAGCTCAAACTCAAGATTTTTGATGGTGAGTGTAACGAGGTTTGGGATTTAGATCAGTATTCTTTTCTGGAGAACCCTGCTCCTAATACAGTGAATCCCAGTCTTTGGCGAAATGCTCAACTGAATATGCTTCATGGACTTTTCAAAGTCACTGATCGGATCTATCAAGTTCGAGGTTTTGACCTATCAGTGATGTCACTGATCAAAGGTGATACAGGTTGGATTATTGTTGATCCCCTAACCTCTGTTGAAACCGCCCAAGCTGCCCTAAAATTGGCTAACGACACATTAAAGGATGAATTAGGAGACATCCCGGTTAAAGCTGTGATTTATACCCACAGTCACGTTGACCATTATGGCGGAGTTAAAGGGGTAACAACCCAAGAGGCCGTTAATTCAGGACAGGTAGAAATCTATGCTCCTGATGGTTTTCTCGAAGAAGCGGTTAGTGAAAACGTCATGGCTGGAAATGTCATGAGTCGTCGTGCTAGCTATATGTACGGTAATCTTCTGCTCAAAAGTGAGATAGGACAGGTAGATGGGGGTTTAGGGAAGACAACTTCTTCTGGAACTGTTAGCCTTATTGCTCCAACAGACATCATCAAATCTGAAGATGCGCGGGAAGATGGCTTAATCGAAAAAGAAATAGATGGATTGAGCTTTTGGTTCCAAAATGTACCAGGTTCGGAAGCTCCGGCAGAAATGATGTTCTTTATTCCTGAATTGAACGCTTTTTGTGCTGCTGAAGATGCAACTCACACCCTTCATAACCTGTATACCTTACGAGGAGCAAAGGTTCGAGATGCTTTAGCTTGGGTTGGGTATTTCAATGACACCCTCGAATATATGGACACCATTGAATGGACAGGGACTAATCAACCTGTGGTATTTGCCAGCCATCACTGGCCGACTTGGGGCAAAGAACACATTATTGATTACCTCGAAAAACAACGGGATCTCTACAAATATATTCATGACCAAACCCTCCGTTTAGCCAATCAAGGCTACAACATGGTAGAAATTGGTGAGATGCTTGAGTTACCCCCAAGCTTAGCCCAAGAATGGTATAACCGAGGCTATTATGGTTCTGTTAACCATGATTCTAAGGCGGTTTACCAACGATATCTCGGTTGGTTTGATGGTAACCCTGCCAATCTCTATCCTTTACCCCCGGAAGAAGAAGCCACCAGATATGTTGAATTTATGGGTGGGCCAGATAACATTATTGCTAAAGCCCAAGAATACTATGACAACGGAGACTATCGTTGGGTAGCTAAAGTCCTAAGTCATCTAGTTTTTGCTCAACCCGACAATCGTGAGGCCAGAAAATTAGAAGCTGCGGCCTTACAACAACTGGGTTATCAAGCTGAATCAGGACCATGGCGTAATTTCTTCTTAACAGGAAAACAAGAGCTACTGATTGGAGTCTTAGACAACTTGCCTACGCCTTCTACCGCAACTTCCGACGTTGTTCAAGCAATGACTCCTGAGATGTTTTTTGACTTCATGGCGTTAAGTCTCAATGGTTCTGAGGCGAACGATATAGAGTATACCTTTAATGTTGATTTTTCACTCGATCATCAAACTACATACCCAAATTATCGCCTGGAGGTAAAACATTCGGTCTTGAACTACTTTGACGATCAAAAAGCAGAAGAGGCAGAACCCACCATTCACTTATCCAAAAAAGGTGTTAGCGACCTCCTTTTAGAGAACAAACCTCTATTGGAAGTAATAGAGAATGGTGATATTGTCATTGATCAATATAGGGACGAGTATGATTTCGCAAGATTTCTCTCCCTACTTGATAAGTTTGAGTTCTGGTTTAATATTGTTCTTCCCTAATTCTGAAATGGATTAAGAAAGGTAAGAACTTTAATAAGGTGGGCAATGCTCACCTTATTCATTGATTTTTTCAATCAGAAAATTACAATCTAATAAAAATGAAACCAAGTTTCCATCTGTGTCAGTCTCCCTATTGTGGTTTTTCTTCAATCATTGAGTTTAAAAAGCAACGTAAATTATTGATTATTTTATTGCTCATTATGAGCTTTGCTGTGACAGAAAATTGGATCGGTAATTGGAGTTATAGTTTAGCCTTACAATCAGACTCATGGCATTTATTAACAGATATTGGGGCAATTATTTTAGCCTTAGTTGCCAGTTGGCTATCACGATTACTTGTTGTTTATAAAAGGACAAACTATACTCGTTTAAAATCTGCTACTGCTTTAATTAATAGTTTGGGATTATTATTAATTTCAGGTTTAATTGCTTGGGAAGCTTGGAAACACTTACAATCGCCCCCTCAACATATTCTCAGTACCCCGATGTTTTTAACTGCTTTGGTGGGTTTATTAGTTAATATTATAGCTGTTTTAATGTTACATGGGTATAGAGAACAAGACCTAAATATTAAAGGGGTATTTCTTCATGTCTTGGCAGATTTAGCAAGTTCTATGGGAGTGATTTTAGGGGCGATCGCTATTGCTTTATTTGATTGTAGTTGGTTAGATAGTGCCATAGGAATAGGAATCGCTTTACTCATTGGTAGTAGTGCTATTATACTAATTCTTCAGATTGTACAACAATGGTCAAATTCTTCACCCCAACAATTGCAAAAATTAGGATTACTAGAAATAGGGACAACAAATTTGATGGATATTATCTAATCAAGTTAATATCTAATGGTTGCAATTGAGGAATCAAACTTTGAGATAAACAGACTGAAAATAAATCTCGATTACAACAACCTTGAACTCACTTTATGATAAAGTCAAATAATTGATGAGCAAGTTCTAATTTAGAACAAGAATTTATGATTTTTTGTTGTTCCTTACCATCAATAAATACAGCTTTATTTGTATTAGTTCCAAACCCTGCGTTTGGTTGATCGATAGGATTAGCAACAATAACATCTAAGTTTTTGCGTCTTAATTTATCCAAAGCTGGCTTGACAATATCCCCTGTTTGTGCAGCAAATCCAATTAAGGTTTGATGGCCTTTCTTAAGAGTGCCTAACTTAGCTAAAATATCGGTAACTGGCTCTAATTTTAATTCAGTGGGTAGCTCTTTTTTGGGTAATTTATGATTACTATAATCGGTGGGTTTAACATCAGCTACCGCAGCAGACATGATAATAATCTCAGACTCCACTAAATAACTCATGATAACTGCTTCCATTTCCTCAGCACTAACCACAGAGATAAGTTTATAATTAGGAGAAATGGGCAGTGATTCTGGCGCAATTGGACCATGAACTAAGGTGACAATGGCACCGCGATCGCTGGCTGCTTGAGCTAGGGCTAATGCCATTTTTCCTGTGGAGGGATTACCTAAAAATCTCACTGGATCAAGATGTTCTCTGGTTCCTCCCCCACTAATTAAAATACGTTTGCCCTGGAAATCTTGGTGTCCTTGGGTATAAGCTAAAGACTGTAACTTGGTGATGATTTCTGCCGGTTCAGCCATACGCCCTGAACCTACGCGATCGCAAGCTAATAACCCTGAACCTGGTCCAATGCTATGATAACGGTGGTCTTGCTGTAATTCTTGCCAGTTTCGTTGTATTATAGGCTGTTCCCACATTTCTGTATTCATAGCCGGAGCAAGTAAAATCGGGCAGCGAGAGGCTAAAACGGTATTCGTCAGTAAGTTATCAGCTAATCCATAGGTCAACTTACCCAAGGTATTAGCCGTTAAAGGTGCAATGAGGAATAAATCGGCTTCTTCTCCCAAAGCAATATGAAGGGGACGAGAATGGGTAGCTTGCCAAAAATCTGCATCCGTATAAGCTTGATGACGACTCAGGGTAGAAACAGTTAAAGGTGTGATAAAGCGTTGGGCAGTTTCAGTGAGAATAACGCGAACATCTGCACCAGCTTGAAATAAAAAAGAAATAACCTCACAGACTTTATAAGCAGCAATACCACCGCATACGCCTATGAGGACTGATTTAGACTTGAGCATAATTATGCTTCGTCGTAGGCTTCAATATCGAGCAAGTATAAATAAGGTTCTGCCAGATCTTGACGTTGGAAGGCGATCGCCCGTAATGTATGCCAATCTTTGAGAGCTTCAAAGGGATTGGTATAATCATCTTGTTCCAGTCGACCTGCCAGAGCCGCTACATCTTGTTCTGTTAACACAGAAATGTCTTGCCCTGTCAAACTTAAGGTTGTCATCCCGCACCTCCTCTGACTTTGCTAAATTCTCCCTCCTTCCTCATTGTACCCTGATCCCTCATCAATCTTAGTTTTATTTCCACTAATCTTATTGTTTATGGTCTTTGTTGCTTTTTTATAAGTAATACTTATATTTTAAAAATATTATCAGAATCTACATATAAATTTACAAATAATAGATGATTAGTCTACAATTCTTAATGATAAGTTTTTCTTTTTATAGACAATCTCTATGACTTTAATCATAAAAATCATCTTGCTATTCATTGACTTTTCGTTAGATGATGGATATGAGCAACGAAATCCTTGGGAAATGAGTACGTAATTAGTTAAATATTAATCTCAGTACAGCTAAGTTCACACTACCCTCTCCAACATCCAATGGTATCACAAAAAATTTGGCAACCGCCTCGTTTACGTCGAGATGATGAAAGCGAATTAGAACGTCACGTAACTTGGCTCGAACTTTTTTTTGATCTCGTTTTTGTCGCAGCTATTTCAGAACTATCTCATTATTTGAGTCACCATATTAGTTTCTATGGGTTGTTGACAGTTACTATTTTTTTTGTTCCCATTTGGTGGTGTTGGGTGGGTGCAACTTTCTATGCAACTCGTTTTGATACTGATGATTTATCCGATCGCTTATTAACCCTTTTACAAATGGCTATTGTCATAGCAATGGCTGTAAATATTCATCATGGACTAGAAAAAGCTTCGAGTATTTTTGCCTTGTGTTACATTAGTTTCCGAGGAATTTTGGTATTGCAGTACCTTCATGCTCGATATCATGTTCCTGAAGCTCATAAATTAGCAACTTGGTATGCTAAAGGATTTAGTTTTAGTATTGTTTTGTGGGGAATTTCTCTACTATTTCCGTTTCCTTGGAATTTACTATTTTGGGGTTTTGGATTAATTGTTGATTTTTCCATTCCTCTCAAAGCGGGTCGATGGGTTGCACAAGTTCCTCCTAGTCTTAGTCATATTCCAGAAAGGGTTGGCCTATTTACGATTATTGTTTTAGGAGAATCAGTTATTGGTGTCGTCAAAGGATTATCAGAACTTCAATGGAATCCTATTTCAGTTTTGATTGCTTTTGGGGGATTATGTATTGCTTTTAGTCTTTGGTGGTTATATTTTAACTGCATCAATAGCGCACCTTTAGCATTAATGTATCAAGGCAAAATGTCTCTGGGTTCAGCTTGGCTTTATGCTCATCTATTTTTAGGAATGGGTTTAATTGGAACGGGTGTGGGGGTAGAACATATTGTTATGAATAATACTACTATTATTTCTAAAACCCCTGAAGTTTGGTTGTTTTGTTTCTCTGTTTCTTTATGTTTAATTACCCTTTCAATGATTCATCGTTTAACTTATTCTTTGGGTAATCACCGGTTCCACAAAAGTTTAAGTTGTCATCATTTAGCTGCTGCCGGACTGTCTTCATTGTTATTATTTAGTCCCGTCTCTCTTTCGTCTTTACAATTGATGGTTATAATGTTATTAATTTTTATTGTGCAAGTAGCGATCGCCATAAATTTAAGTGGCTGAAGGAGGCAGGGGGCAGGGGGCAGGAGGCAGAAGGAGAGACGTTAGATGTTATATGAAATGGAAAAAAGAAGGCTACATATCAGTCTCCCCATACACCCATCACTTCCCACCCTCTTGATATATCTTGTGTAGCCAATATTCAGGGATTTCATATTAGATGCGAGTTAAAATTCACATCTATACCGACTTCCTGCCTGCTGCCTTTCCACTCCTGCCTCCTTTTAAGAATTATCTTTTAATGGCACTTCCTGAAACCCATTTGCTAAAGCTAATTGCCAATCTTGTTGAGCAGCTAAATCACAAAACAGACTAACAACATTTAAGTTATGTTTGCTATTCCATTTCAGTCCAACTGTGCGCTCTAAATTCATTTCTTCAATATCAACATAGACTACATTTGATAAATTTTTCCATTCAGGCATGACACTCATACCAAACCCTGCTTGAATTAAAGCGATTACCCATTCTTCACAGTCAGCGCGATAAATCATATTAGGATAGACTCCTGCTGATTCATATATTAAGGGATCAGCACGCCAAAATTCACAGTTAATCCGTTGAATATAGGGTTGATTATCTAATTCATTGAGGTTAATAATTTCCCTTTGAGCAAAAGGATGAATGGAAGGAACACCTAATAAGAAATGTTGATTAAATAATGTTAGGGAAGTTTCAGTATTATCTGTTTCATTTAATGCTGTAATGGCTAAATCAATTTCTTTTTCTGCTAAACAACGATCAAGATCATCGGCATGACTACTACGAAGTTCAAGAATAATATCAGGATGTTCTTGACGAAAACAACGAATTAATCCAGCAACACTAGCAATAGATAAAGTAGAGAGAATTCCTAATCTTAGCGTTGGTTGTTTATGGAAGTCTCTAAGTTGATAAAGTGCTTGTTCATAGTCTTCGAGAATTTGTCTAGCTTTTGTTAAAAAAACTTCTCCTGCGGGGGTTAATGTGGTACGTCTTCCCCCTCTATCAAATAAAATAACCCCTAATTCCCGTTCAAGTTTTTTAATGGCACTAGATAGGGAAGGTTGAGAAAGTAGTAATTTCTCCGCAGCTTGGGTAAAGCTTTCTGTTTCAACAATGGCTAAAAAATAGTGAATCTGGTCTAAATTCATCTATAGCTAACATCTATGAATTTAATAAAGAAAATGGTCTTGCTATTAACTTTAGCGTTTATATATAATTTTTGCAAGAGGGGAGTTTAATGAAGTCAGAAGTCAGAAGTCAGAAGTTCCTCACTCCGTTCCGGCGCTATCGCACAGAAGTTTAATTTATAGATAAGGATTTCTGCTGACATTTTCTAAAAGTGTACAATTATTAATCATTCAAAAATAATGACTGGATCAACATTATGAACCTAACTAATGAATTACAAAATCTTCGCAAACAACTCAGAGATCAACACCCAGAAGAAGTCAAAACAATTATGGATAAAACAACCAATGATTTAATTGCGTCAAATATTGCAGAAAAAGGAATTAAACTAGGGGAGCAAATGCCTAACTTTTGTTTGCCTAACGCCGTTGGTAACACAATAGAATTGAAAAGTTTACTGCAAAAAAATGTTGTTATTATTTCTTTGTATCGAGGTGGATGGTGTCCTTATTGTAATTTAGAATTAAGAAAGCTTCAGCAATATCTTCCTAAGTTTCAATCTTATGGTGCAACGTTAGTCGCTATTTCTCCTGAAACTCCTGATAATTCTCTTTCTACTCAAGAAAAAAATGAATTAACTTTTGAGGTTTTATCAGATGTGGGAAATCAATTTGCTAAAAAGTTAGGATTAGTGTTTATTCTTCCTGAAACCTTACGTCCCATTTATCAGAATTTCGGTATTGATATTCCTTCTTATAACGGGGATGAAAGTTTTGAGTTACCCATTCCAGCTACCTATGTAATAAATCAAAAAGGTCAAGTTGTTCTAGCTTCTATTAATGCTGATTATACCAAACGACTTGATCCAGAATCAATTTTAGTTACCTTACAAAATTTGTAAATGACTGCTTGAAGGAGGCAGGAGGCAGAGGGCAGGAGGCAGAAGGGAAAAATCTGTCACAAAGTAAGCTTTGCTGCCTCATCCGAAAGACCGTTACATCAATTATTTGAAGTATTTACTAACTAAAACTGCTCCTTTTTACCTAACCTTTTCGTTCACCTTGTATCGGCTATACTTTACCAAAAATAAAAGTTACATGAGTAATCAAATAGCATTTCAAACTCAAGATAATTCAGAAATGAATAAGGCCGCTTTAGGATTTTATACAGAAAGTGTAGAATCGGAGAAAGTATCTGAATTTGAATTTTTATTTACAAGAGCCATTGAATTTCGTCAAGAAACAATTTATTTTATTGTGGTTGATCGTTTTTTGGATGGAGAACCTAATAATAATTCTGGTTTTAATCCTGAACTTTATGACCCAACAAGACACCAATGGGGAAAATATTGGGGAGGCGATTTACAAGGAATTATTAACAAACTTGACTATTTACAACAGTTAGGAATTACAGCAATTTGGGTAACACCGTTATTTGAACAAGTGGAAGCTCTACAGTTAGAAAGAGCAGCAATGCACGGTTATTGGACAAAGGATTTTAAGCGGATTAATCCTCGTTTTTTAGCTCCTAATGAAGATAATTCTTTAACTCGTTGTAAAACTTTAAAAAATCTGATCGATAGTTTACATGAGCGAGGAATGAAGTTAATTTTAGATATTGTTTGTAATCATAGTAGTCCTGATGTTAGTGGAGAGAAAGGAAAGCTATATGATGATGGAGTTTTAATTGCAGATTATTACAATGATTCTAATAATTGGTATTATCATAATCCTGAAATTACGGAGTGGGATAATCAACAACAAGTACAAGAATATGAGTTATGTGGTTTAGCTACATTTCAAGAAGAAAATATTGACTATCGTAATTATATTAAAACAGCTATAAAACAATGGTTAAATTTAGGGATTGATGCGTTAAGAATTGATACCGTTAAACATATGCCTTTATGGTTTTGGCAAGAATTTACCAGCGATATCAAAAATCATAAACCTTCTGTATTTATCTTTGGCGAATGGATACATTGTCATCCCCTAGATGGACAATCTGCCCATTTTTCTAACCATTCAGGAATGTCTATTTTAGACTTTGGGTTAGCCCAGTCTATTCGTAATGCTTTGGGGAGTAATAATGAAGGGGGATTTTATTTAATTCAGGATATTTTTAACCAAGATTATTTATATAATAGTGCTACTGAATTAATTACTTTTGTTGATAACCATGATATGCCTCGATTTTTAAGTTTAAATGCTGATCATAATCGATTAGCATTAGCATTAGGTTTAATTATGACTTGTCGAGGGATTCCTTGTATTTATTATGGTACCGAACAATACATTTATAATAATACAAATGGCGGTCATGATCCTTATAATCGTCCTATGATGGAAAGTTGGAATCAAGATACACCTATTTATCAAATGATTCAGAAATTATCTAAATTAAGACGTTTAAATCCTGCTGTTTCTTTAGGGAGTCAAATCGAAAAATATATCAGTAATGATGTTTATTGTTATTTAAGACGTTATCGTGATTCTCGTTGTTTTATTGCTATTAATAAAGGAGATGCTATCACCATAGATGTAGAAAATGTAGAACTAGAAGATGGTCAATATTATTGTTTAATGACTCAAAGAGAGATCGAAGTAAAAGATGGAAAAATCAATGGTTTATTTTTAGAATCTCAAGAATTTATTGTCATCAGTTATATTGGCGATCGCGTTAAGGGTAAAACCATTGTTCGCGCTCAATTAAATGGAATAAAAACGAAACCAGGAGAAGCTATTGTTGTAACAGGAAATTGTCCAGAATTGGGTAATTGGGATGTGACAAAAGCTTATGCTTTAGAATACATTAATGATAATACTTGGTTTGGAGAAATTCCTTTTACTGAAAGTGCAGGGAAAGCGATTACTTATAAATATATGGTTGTTCGAGATAACCAAAAACCAATCAGAGAAAATATTGTTAGTCGTCGTTGGATTTTAGTAGAAAAAGGAACAGTAAAATGGCAAGATACTTGGTGTAGTTGATTATTAATAATACTAAATTCTGTTGCTATATCCCGCATTTTCGTAGGGGTAAACGGCCGTTTACCCCTACAATATTAACATCTGTAGTCCAAGTTAATCAAAATGGTATAATTCTTGAGCGATTGCATCATAGATTGATAAGTCGGATAATAAGGAGTTATACGACTCAATACAAATTTATTATATTTTATCAATATCCTTATTTATTCCTGGTAAAAGTGGGTTGTCCAGTAATTTCTACTTATTTCCACTTAGATTAACCAAATATATACTAATTATGGGACTGACATGGTATTAATTTTGTGCTATGATGTATTACAAAATATAATAAAAGGAGTAATTACAATGTTTTTCAACAAATTACCCGAACTAAAATACCTTCTGAAAAATACATCAGAAAAAAAGAGAATTGACTTGGCTAAAATCAAGGTAACATTTAAAAAATTTATTGAACCCCTCAACACTGGTAATGTGTGGGGGGTTTTATTTTGGGATCTTAGCTGATAGTCACTATGGGTAAAATTTGATGTGTACAGTGCTTTTGTACCTCTATTAAGCGATAGGATATTTAACATTAAGGTTCTGTTCTTGGTTTAAGGGGTTTTCTTTGTAAAATATTTTTGCGATCGCTTTCCTGAATTTGAGACAATAATCATCAAGACCAGTAGATCGCACAGTAAAATAAGACTAACAGCTAATTTTTAAAGTCTTAGGAACTATGTTAAAACATAATATTGATACAGAATATGATTCCTGGCTATTGGAACAAGCACAATTATTGCGCGATCGCAATTTTCAACATTTAGACATCGATAATTTAGTTGAGGAGATAGAAGCATTGGTAAGAGGCGAAAAGTCATCGGTGGAGCAATTTGCCTACCTAATTATGCTTCATCTGTTACTAATTGAGTACTGGTACGAACAATCGGAGTGGAATCGCAATCATTGGGAAGCGGAAATAACAGGATTCAGACTACAGCTTAACAATAAATTAACTACTAATTTACGCAAGCATCTCGCTCAACGTTTAGATTTTCTCTATGGTAAAGCATATCAAGCTGCCGTCAAAAAAACCAAGAGTAGTATCAATGGCGATCGCTTTCCTCAAGAACGAAAATACAGCTTGGAAGATATTATCAACGATGGATAAAAAGGTTCTGTTCCTGGTTTAAGGGGTTTTCCTTGTAAAATATTTTGGCGATCGCTTTCCTTAATTTGAGATAATAATAATCAAGATGACTAGATCGATTTAACAACTATGCCAACATTAGAAGAAATAAAACAAATGATCTTTGAGTTACCGATACAAGAACAAATAACACTAATAAAAGATTTAGAAGAAAAACTAGAAACGCTACACATGATGCAACTAGCTGAAACTGGCTTTAGTGAATGGAACGATGAGGAAGAAGATATCTATGATGCCTAAACCTCAACCTGGAGAAATATGGCTAGTCAGATTTCCTTTTAGCGATCTAACTTCTGCTAAATTAAGACCTGCCCTAATTTTAGCGGTACATCGAGAAGAAGTCATTATTGTGGGTATATTTTCCAAAATTCCTGCTGCTGATTTACAAAATAGTTGGGTATTGATTCAAGATAGTGATGCTCAATTTGTACAAACAGGCTTGAAGAAAACATCTTTAATAAGAGCAGATAAAATAGCTACGGTAAGTAAATCGGTTTTCCAAAGAAAATTGGGCAACTTATCACCCGATTTGTCTATTAAAGTACAGAAAGCTTTAAAAATAGCTTTAAATCTTGTTTGATATTATTTTTTGTATGTAGTGTGTCAAATGGTTGGAAAATGCGATCGCTATTTATTAGCTAAATTATGAACTACTGATATGGGTGTTAAAATTTAAGTTTTTATTTATATAGACAATTTCTATGAGTTTAATCATAAAAATCATCTTGTTATCAAGATCAATCTTATATAGGATATCAATAAGGCTATCAAAATAAGTTCTATTTCTAGCTTATAGAAGTGTAAAACTGGAAATTTAACCATGAAGTTTTCCCTATCACTCATCATTACAAGTATAAGTATTTTGCTTCCTTTATCTGTTAGTGCAGAAGTGAAGGGATTAAAAACAATTATTCTGGACAATCCTCCTCTTACGGATGTAGAATTTCCTGATCAACCGGATTTAGTTCGTTTTCCTTCTAGTGATATTACACGACCTGATATCGTTCAAAGCGACCAATTAATGACAGGTTTTACCACTGACATAAGCAGCGTTTTCTCCATTGCTGGTCCAGTAAGAATCACTGAAGTCGTGACATTTCCGACAGGTTTTCCAACAGAAGATAATATTCGTAATACATGGGGATTTCAGGGACTAGAACCATCAGGAATTGAGGCTTTATTAGGCACTAATGTAGGTGCAGCGATCGATAATGGTGGTGGAACGTTATCAGGTATTCCACAAGCTTTTAACGTCTTTTTTGGAAGAAAATTAACAGCAGTACCAGGTCTTGCTAATGACTTCTTTTTAATTGATTTAATCGGCGATGATGGTGTTGATTTAAGACCCATTGATGATGCTGGAAATTTAATTGGTGATTTTGTTTTGCGTCTTACCAGTGGACCAGGAGATAATCTTTTTAATAATACAAATTTAGGAGATTTTGGCATTGTTGAAAATTTTGAAATTACGGTCAATTCAGAAAATTTAAGTAATTTAGGATTATCAGAAAATACGATTATTGATGATATTCCTTTAGCTGGTATCGCTTTTGATATTGAAGATTTTATAGGAACCGGAACGTTAACAAGTCTTGCTGGTTTTGAAGTGACACCCCTTAATCTTCCTGATACAGAAAGTAGTGCAGATGGCAGTATAGATATACTGACAATTGGTTATAATACTCAAGCTATCTCTGTTCCTGAATCTAGTAATAAGTTGGGTCTTTTTGTATTAGGAATATTAGGTGGAACTTCATTACTTAGAAGAAATCTTAGAAACCAATAACTCATAAAACAAGGTATATGTCAATAATTAATTTTACTCATAGATAAATTCTATGACTTTAATAAACAAAATCATCTTGCTAGAGTAACCATATCTTTGTAAGGTTTTAACAATACAATCTTTAGAGTAAAAAAGCAAATGTTAAGGTTTTCTAATTTTTATAGAATTAGAAAATCTTGTTTTTTACTTTGAAATTTCCTAGATTTTCAATATTTTTATTTTCCTCTCAGTAAGTAACTCAAAAATCTCAGCTTAATTTCAGAAAAGTATGAGTTAATAATAAATGAAAGGGAAATAAATTTCTCAAAAAAAGGAGCTTACTCTTCCATGATTCAACGTACCAACTATTACAAAAAGCTTTCAGCAAACTATTCTCGTACTGGATTAGTTTCTGAGGACATGAAAGCCAAGTTAATCAAGTTAGGAGAAGACTTAATCACTAAAATTGAACCAACTTTACCAGAAATTAACGATACCTACAGTTTAGAGATGATTGAGCAAGAAAATAAAGATTGGTGGCCTAGTCATTGTGAAGCATTACGACAAGGAAGAGGAGATATTTTAACGGGAGAGTATCGAGAAGACCTTATTTATTTATGTCAAGATGGACCCTATCAAGGATTAGAACAACAAAAAGAAAGGGAACAACATTGGTGGGCTTTAATTGCTCAACCTGGGGTAACGATGTGTTGGCCAATTGTTATGTTTTCTGGTGAGCATACTTTTTTTGAATGGAAATGTGTTGATGATGAAACCAATGAAACCATTGCCAAAGGAAGTGTTACTTGGGTACGTCGAGGTCATCGAGGTGGTTGTTATCTCAAAACCGAACAATTAACCTTTTATCGTGATGTTTTTGCTCCTGAAAACCTCTTAAAACTAATCAAAACTGCGTAAAGTTATGACGGAAATTACAATGTATAAAAATGCTGTTCTTGACGACCAAGAATTACAAGCAGGATTAAACAGTATTAATCCAAAATTTGGAGACTTTTGTACCCGTGTTGCTGGTGAAGCCTGGGGTTTGCCGCTTATTGATCAGAAAACTAAAGCTTTAATTACTATTGCTATTGATGTTGTTAATCAAGATCAAACGGGTCCAGGAAATCCTTTTGCTGCTCATGTCAATATGGCGATTAAACAAGGAGCAACCAAAGAAGAAATTGAGGAATTATTGCTGTTTACTTGTGTTTATGCTGGCTTTAATAAAGCTGCTGGTTGTTTTGGAATGTTGAATGAAATTTTTGCTGATAGTTAGTTAAGTATGGTAGTAACAATGAATACAGAAATCAAAGGAAAAATAGGTGTTCTCATCGAAGAACATTTTGATGAAACTGAATACCGAAGATTTAACCAATTTTTCCCTACAAATGGTTATGAAGTTGAATACATTTCCAATCTTTGGGGACAATCCAGCCTAACTTTTAAAGGTAATGACCATGAAGAAGAAGTAACCGTTACCATCGATTTCAAAGATGTTAAACTAACTGATTATCAAGGAATCATTTTAATAGGTGGTTATGCGATGGATCGCCTTCGTTATCAAGTGAATCCTGAACCGAATCAACTGAATAAATCTCCTGCTGTTGAGTTTCTTCGTGAATCAGTCAAATTAATGGATCAGAATCACTTAAAAATTGGAACTATTTGTCATAGTTTATGGCTTTTCTGTGCTGATCCTAACCTAATTCAAAACCGTAAGGTGACCTGCGCTCACAATATAATTTGTGATGTGGAAAATGCTGGTGGGATTATTATGTATAACGGTAATGAAACAGCAGCAACTTATGTAGATGGCAGTCTCATTACAGGAAAACATCCAGGAGTTGTTGAAGAATTTATGCAACTCTTCTTAGATGAAATGAATAAAACTAATAAAGAGTTAGTTACATCTTAATTTCTTCCTAATTATAGGAGTGGGTTGTACTAAACAAAAAATATCAAAAACATTCCCACTCTTATAACTCATATCTTTTGACAGCATTATTCTCCAAACTGGACACTATAAGTCAATGCAAACTAATCTTTTTTCCTCTTACAAATTAGGTGATTTAAACCTACCCTCACGCATTGTTATGGCACCTTTAACCCGAATGCGTGCTGGAGAGGGAAATGTCCCTCAACCCATGAATGTAGAGTATTATCGACAACGTAGTAATGCTGCTTTAATTATTACCGAAGCAACGCAAATTTCCCCCCAAGGAGTCGGATATCCCCATACTCCAGGTATTCATTCTCCTCAGCAAATAGAAGGTTGGAAGTCAGTCACTGAAGCAGTGCATCAACAAGGGGGACGCATTTTTATGCAACTATGGCACGTTGGACGGGTTTCGCACCCATCTCTGCAACCGAATGGGGAACTTCCCGTGGCACCCAGTGCGATCGCACCAGAAGGAATGGCCGCTACCTACGAAGGAGAAAAACCCTTTGTTACCCCTCGTGCATTAGAAACAGAAGAAATTCCCCAAATTGTACAACAGTATGCTCAAGCTGCTAAAAATGCACAACAAGCAGGATTTGATGGGGTAGAAATTCACAGTGCTAATGGTTATTTACTCGATGAATTTTTACAAGATGGCTCCAATAAACGCACTGATAAATATGGAGGAAGTATTGAAAACCGCGCTCGTTTTTTGATGGAAGTAACCGAAGCAGTTACTAAAGTTTGGAACAGTAAAAGAGTGGGAGTCAGATTATCACCTTCAAGTACATTTATGAATATGTCTGATTCTAACCCAGAAGCTTTATTTAGTTATGTTGCTCAAAAACTGAACCACTTTAATTTAGCTTATCTTCACATTGTTGAACCTAGAATTAAAGGAGATAAACATGATGAAGATCAAAGTAGTGGGTTAGGAGTTGAATTTTTTAGACCTATTTTTCAAGGGACTCTGATAACAGCAGGAGGGTATACAAAACACACAGGAAATGAAGTTTTAGCAGCAGAAGATGCAGACTTAGTTGCTTACGGAAGACTATTTATTGCTAACCCTGACTTACCAAAAAGATTTGAATTGAATGCACCTCTAAATAATTATGATCGCTCTACTTTTTATACTCAAGGAAAAGAAGGATATATCGATTACCCTTTTTTAGAAAGAGCTAACTTAACCTTGAATTAATGACAAAAAAATCAAGTTTAATCATTCACATTAATGATTAAACCCTTCACTTTTTGTTTTGCTCCTTACTCACAACAACTTTGAATTAAGATGTTTGGCCTAAATTCTAAAAAATTTCTCCAACGAAACATTCTTCGCTTAAAAAGTAGGTTAAAGTCTCCTTTATCCCGAAAAATTATTTTTTGGGTTTTTAGCGGAATTGTTGTGATTGAGGGGATTATTTTAGTGCCTTCTGTTCAATATCGTGAGCGGGAACTTTTATCGCAAATAAAAGAAGTTTCATCAGGAAAAGTTGCTTGGATTTTGATTACCTATCCTCAAATATCTGGAGAACAACTAATCGATAGATTACAAGAATTACAAGAAAACAATAGTTTTCTCAAAGGAGGATCTGTTTATTATGCTTCTGGAGAAATTGTAGGGACATTCGGCAATTCTCCTAATATTTCTATATCTGAAATTGATAGTTATAAACCTCAACGTCAAGGAAGTTTTTATGATGATGTGGTTTGGTCAGGTTCACAGATGGAAACCAAATATACAATTATTCTTCGTCATGATGCTTCTTCAGTTTTAAGGGGATTAATAGCTTATATTGGCAGAATAATCGGCTTAGTTGTGATTATTTCTGCTTTCATGACTATTGTTATTTGGATTGCTTTAGAACCAATTGTATTGATACCTATTTTTCGATTGCGATGGGATTTATTAGCAGCAGGAGAAGCTATTTTTTATGATCAAAGACCTCCAAAATTTTCTTCTGCTTCTTTGAGAAGAGAGGATGAATTAGGGGACGTAATTTCTGCTTTTAAGCAAATGTTTAATCAAATTACTGAAGCAATTTATCAACGTAAACAAGCAGAATTAGCCCTTCAAAAAAGTTTAGAAAGAGAAGCAGCTTATTCTCAAGCACTTGATCAAGAATTAGAAAAAGGTCGCTTGATGCAAAAGGCTTTTTTACCTCATGAATTATTGCAAAAACCAGGTATAGAAATTGCTGCTTTTACTTCCCCTGCTCGTCGAGTTGCTGGAGATTTTTATGATGTTTTTGAACTTCCCAACAATAATATTGCTTTTGTCATTGCTGATGTTTGTGGTAAGGGAGTTAGTGCTGCTTTATTTATGGGATTATTTAGGAGTTTAATTCGCATTTTTACGGCTCGCTCTTACTCAAGTCATGAATCTAAAGTAACTGCAAAAAGCTTTTTAAAAACGGTTCAATTAACCAATGATTACATCGCTAATAATCATGGAAATGAAGGAATGTTTGCTACTTTATTTATGGGAGTGTTATGTTTAGATTCTTATCAATTAAGTTATATTAATGGAGGTCATGAACCCATTTTAATTATCAACAAAAATGGAAAAATTAAACAATCTTTAGAAGCAACAGGTATGGCTGTTGGAATGTTAGCAGATGTTGAATTTGAGATTGAAAACATTTTCCTAGAATCAGGAGATATTCTCTTAGGTTATACCGATGGCGTTACAGAAGCACGCAACTCAAATAAAGAATTTTTTTCGAGGGAAACTGTTTTGAAAATTGTTGAAAATCCTTTTGATTCATCTCAAGAAATTGTAGATACAATTCGACATAAAGTTTTTGTTCATACGGGTGATCAAGAACAGTCTGACGATATCACTATTTTAGCAGTCAGACGCATTTAGTTTCCATTATTTTAAGGAGTTAACCATGAAACTCATTGGCAAAATTTACCCTCTATTAATTACGGCTTCTCTGATTGTTGGTTTTGGTATTTATAATCATCAACAACACAGTCTAAACTCTTCATCAACTTATGCTCAAACGCAACAAGTCATCACAGAAAAACCTTTAATTGTGATTGCTTATTTAGAAGTTAAACCTGAATACCGTCAAAGGTTTCTTGACTTAGCAAATATTGTACAAACTAAGACCAATGAAACAGAAGAAGGAGTTAATAGTTATGTGTTTTATGAAGATAAAAACACCCCAAATTTATTCTTTTTCTTTGAAGACTGGAAAAATGAACAAGCTTTTGAAGAACATCTTCAAAAATCTTACACACAAAATCTCACTGAAACCTATAGTGAAATTCTTAAACAACCTGCTGATGTACGAATTTATCGTATTAATGATATAGAACAAAAACAAGTACCTTAAATCTCATTTTTGCCATCTACAAAATTCTCTTGCTGTTTCTCGTAAAAACCAAAAATCTTGACTCATGAATAACATTACTTTTCCCTTCTCTGATCTGATTGCTGGATACGTTACTTACTTTGATCAAACTAATGATATTTTTGGCATAAAAACATCAGATAATCGAGAATTTACAGCCTTATTAACCCCCATGACTTATGCTAAACTTATTCAAAACTTAGATGAACCTTATCCCGATGCGACAGGAACAATGCGGACTATGTTAACCCCTGGCCGCTATTTATTTACTTATGGTATTTTTTATCCTGATAGTTCTAAATTTGAAGCTAAACAAATTATATTTTTAGGTCGAAATCCTGATGAATACCGCTTTGAGAAACCTCAATGGTGGGTTAATCAAATTGCATCTTTAGGTCATTTTTATTTAAACTCTCAATTTCCTGAAGGTGAGATTAATTATCGTAATTATAGAACGAATTTAGCTTTATCTGGGGAAAGATCTTCTGATAACTTTAGTCAAGAAACCGATACCATATCCCGTCTCGTATATGGTTTTGCAACGGCTTATTTATTAACAGGAAAAGATGAATTTTTAGAAGCAGCAGAAAAAGGTACTGAATATTTACGAGAACATATGAGATTTCTCGATCTTGATGAAGATATTGTTTATTGGTATCATGGCATTGATGTTCAAGGTATTCGAGAACAAAAAATATTTGCCTCAGAATTTGGGGATGATTATCATGCTATTCCTGCTTATGAACAAATTTATGCTCTTGCTGGCCCCGTTCAAACCTATCGAATTAATGGTGATCCCGCTATCTTAAAAGATACTGAGTTAACCATTAAGCTTTTTGATAACTTTTTTCTAGATAAAAGTGAAAATGGTGGATATTTTTCTCATATTGATCCAGTTACTCTAGATCCAAAAAGTGATTCTTTAGGACAGAATAAAGCTAAGAAAAATTGGAATTCTATTGGAGATCATGCTCCAGCTTATTTGATTAATTTATGGTTAGCAACAGGCAACAAAGAATATGAAAAAATGCTAGAAGATACCTTTGATACCATTGAAAAATACTTTCCAGATCCCGAAAATAGTCCCTATGTACAAGAAAGATTCAATGAAGATTGGACAGCAGATATAACCTGGGGATGGCAACAAAATCGTGCTGTAGTTGGCCACAACTTAAAAATTGCTTGGAACTTAATGCGAATGTATAGTTTAAACCCCAAAGAAAAGTATCTTAAACTAGCAACAAATATCGCTAATATTATGCCTGACGTTGGTAGCGATCGCCAGCGTGGAGGATGGTATGATGTGGTAGAAAGATGTTTACAACCAGGGGAAGAATTTTATCGTTTTGTGTGGCACGATCGCAAAGCTTGGTGGCAACAAGAACAAGCTATTTTGGCTTATTTAATCTTAACAGGTTGTCTTCAGAATGAAGAATATCATCGCTTTTCTCGTGAAGCAGCGGCCTTTTATAATGCTTGGTTTTTAGACATAGAAGATGGAGGGGTTTACTTCAATGTTTTAGCCAATGGTATTCCTTATTTAAGTGGTGGTAATGAAAGAGGAAAAGGGAGTCATTCTATGAGTGGTTATCATTCCTTTGAGTTATGTTATTTAGCAGCCGTTTATACCAATTTATTGATTACTAAACAACCTATGGACTTTTATTTTAAACCCTTACCAGGAGGATTTTCTGATAATATTTTAAGGGTTTCTCCTGATATTTTACCCCCAGGTTCTATCAAAATAAATTCAGTGGAAATAGAGGGAGAATCTTATTATGATTTTGATGCGGATAAGTTAACTGTCAACCTTCCTAAAACAGAACAAAGAGTTAAAGTAAAGGTTACCATTGTTCCTGTTTAAAAAAGTTTTTTCTTCCCTTAATTTCATCACTATTCAGGTATTTATTATGGAAATCAATCTCAAAAATCAACAAGATGTTTGTATTGCTGAACTCATAGGAGATATGGATGGACAAACTTCATCTATGGTTCAAGAAAAACTACTACCATTATTAACCCCTCAGAGCAAAATTATCTTAAATTTAACTGAAGTTGAATATATGTCAAGTGCTGGTTTAAGAGTTTTATTAAACCTCTATAAACAAGCTAAAAATCAAGCAGGTCAAGTTATTTTAATTGGACTGTCTGAAGATGTAAAAGATGTGATGGAAGTAACAGGATTTCTCAACTTTTTTACCCTTAGTAATAATCTTGAAACAGCCTTAATACAAGTCAATGGAACGTCAAACTAATACTGATGATAATCCCCCTGTAACTGTTACTGTTAAACGGATAGTTAAACCAGGGTGTGAAAAAGAATTTGAGGAATTTCTGATAGGAATTATTAATGCGTCAATGACTTTTGAAGGACATTTAGGGACTAACGTTTTTCCCCCCACCGATCCAACTCATAGAGAATATTTAATCGTTTTTAAATTCAATACTCGTAGTAACTTAGAACGTTGGGAACGCTCAAAATGTCGTCGTCAATGGTTTGCAAGAGGAGAAAGTTTAACAGTTGGATCACCCATAATAGAAGTAATTACAGGGTTAGAAACTTGGTTTACGCTTTCGAGAAATAAACCTATTATTCCTCCACCACGCTATAAAATGGCTGTCATTACTTGGTTAGCAATCTTTCCATTGGTTAACTTAATTAACTTGATCCTTGCCCCTATTTTAAGTAATTTGCCTTCTCCACAAAGGACATTAATTTTAACAGTAATTTTAGTGCATTTAATGACTTATATTGTTATGCCTCGTATGACCAGAATATTTGCTTTTTGGTTGTATTCTAAAGCAACAAAAAATAACTAAAAAACTTGATCTAGTTATTCAAGAGAAATTATGATGTTAGAGCGAATTGATACTTATCCAACCCACAATTACCAAAACTTTAAACTACGTCGTGGAAAACCTTTTCCTTTTGGGACAACCATTATTCCTGGAGGGGTGAACTTCTCCATTTATTCTAGTCATGGGACTGCTTGTACGCTCGTTTTATTTGAAAAACACGCTTTAACTCCTTTAGTAGAAATCCCTTTCCCCAATGAATTTAAGATCGGCAATGTCTACAGTATGATAGTTTTTGATTTAGACTACGAAAACATTGAATATGGTTATCGTTTTGATGGGTTATTTAATCCCCAAGAAGGTCATTGGTTTGATATTAATAAAATCCTGTTAGATCCCTATGCTAAAGTAATCGGAGGAAGAGATATTTGGGGACAAGAACCTAACTGTCATAATATTTATCAACATCGTGCTAGAATCGCTTTAGATGACTTTGATTGGGAAGACGATAAACCCTTAGAAACTCCCCTAGAAGACTTAATTATTTATGAAATGCACCTTCGGAGTTTTACTCAACATTCCTCATCAAAGGTTAAATACCCAGGAACATTTGCCGGACTTAGGGAAAAAATTCCTTATTTAAAAGACTTAGGAATTAATGCTGTTGAATTAATGCCTATTTTTGAATTTGATGAATTTGAAAATTCTAAAAAATCTCCCACTACAGGAGAAACTTTATATAACTATTGGGGATACAGTAGCGTCGGATTTTTTGCCCCAAAAGCTGGTTATGCTGCGACCGGAAAATTAGGAATGCAAATGGATGAACTGAAAACTTTAGTGAAAGATTTGCACAAAAATGGGATTGAGATTATCTTAGATGTGGTCTTCAATCACACAGCAGAAGGCAATGAAAACGGTCTATATATTTCCTTTCGTGGAATTGATAACAAAACCTATTATATGTTGACCCCAGAAGGTTATTATTTCAACTTTAGTGGTTGTGGTAATACCCTTAATTGTAATAATCCTATTGTGCGAAATTTGGTACTTGACTGTTTGCGCTATTGGGCTTCAGAATATCATATTGATGGCTTTCGTTTTGATCTTGCCTCCATCTTAGGACGAGATCCTTGGGGAACTCCCTTAGCCAACCCTCCCCTCCTCGAAACCTTAGCCTTTGATCCCGTTTTAGCCAAGTGTAAACTGATTGCTGAAGCTTGGGATGCTGGAGGACTTTATCAAGTGGGATCATTTCCAGCCTTTGGCCGTTGGTCAGAATGGAATGGGAAATATCGTGACACCCTGCGTAAATTTCTCAAAGGTCAAGGGAATATCGGCGAAGTTGCCCAACGTTTACAAGGTTCCCCTGATCTCTACGCCCACGCTAACCGTCCACCGTCTACTTCTATCAATTTTATCACCGCCCATGATGGCTTCACCTTAGGGGATCTCGTTTCCTATAACCAGAAACACAACGATGCGAATGGGGAGAATAATAACGACGGGGAGAATAATAACGAGAGTTGGAACTGTGGAGTAGAAGGATGGACCGATGATCCTCATATTAACCAGTTAAGACAGCGACAAATGCGAAACGCCATCGCTTTACTGATGGTATCCCAAGGAGTTCCCATGTTATTGATGGGGGATGAAGTGGGACGATCCAAACAAGGCAACAATAACACCTATTGCCATGATTCTCCCCTAAATTGGTTTAATTGGGAACTTCTCGCTCAAAATGCTGACTTATTACGCTTTGTCAAGCATTGTATTGCCTTTCGTCAAACCCATCCTATCTTAAGGAACCGTACTCATTTTGCCAACACTGACTATGTGGGAAGTGGTTATGCTGATATTAGTTGGCATGGAACCAAAAAATGGTTTGTTGACTGGTCAGAAAATCATCAAACTTTAGCCTTTATGTTGTGTGGTCAACACAGTCAACTCCGAACCCAAACAGACGACTATATCTATGTTGCCATGAATATGTATTGGGAGACTTTGGGGTTTGAACTCCCTCAACTTCCCCACGGCCTAACTTGGCATATTTTTGTCAATACGGGTTGTTGTTCACCCGATGATTGTTATCAACCAGGAAAAGAACCCCCATTAGCTGATCAATCTCAAATTTTACTCGGCGATCGCTCTATTGTCATTTTGGTTGGCAAGGCCCAATAAACACAGTTTCACACTCACATTCTTATTCACTAACAGTCCAAAAAAGATGAACTTAACCACCACTTTAGAAACCACCAACAACACAGCTAAAATTATTCTTTCAGGAGAATTAGATGGTAGTAATGCAGAACAATTGAAACAGAAAATTGAAGAAGCCGCAACCTTAAAACCAAGCTGTCTTATTTTATTAATGGAAGACTTAGAATATATGGCTAGTGCTGGATTAAGAATCCTCATCTTTGCCAAACAAAAAATGGGAAAACAGGTTGATATTTATGTGGTAGGCGCACAAGAAATTGTCTTAGATACCATCGAAAAAACAGGTTTTCATCATAGTGTCATTCTCGTTAAGAATGAAGATGAAATATCCGATTGATTAATTATAGCAGTTCCCATACTTGTGAGGGACAAACTCTTCTAGTTTTAGGATTTAGGAGTTCGGTAGGGCAGGCTTCGCCCGATGCTCCCCAGCAGGAGTTCAGAAGTTGAATATTAGCTGTACCTCATGAGTCCAGGAAATGGTATATAATTACAAGGAACTAACAATGAATGGTGAAAAATTAATTGTTCCTGCCCTCAGAGATTCCTTAAGCGTTATTTCCGATTATGTTAAAGAAATCTCTCAAAAAGCTGGATTAGATCGCAAAAAAAGCAATAATCTTCGTCGTGCAGTTGATGAAATTGCCACTAATATTATTGAACACGGATATGCTCATCAAAAAGGTCAGGGAACTGTAGAATTACAAGCAAAACTCGATCAAAAAGCCTTAACAATTTACTTAGAAGACACAGGAATTCCTTATGATCCGACTCAACAGCCAACCCCAAATAATTTAGAAAATCCTTTATCAGAACGAGACATTGGCGGTTTGGGGGTTTATTTAGCACAAATTAGTGTGGATCAGTTAATCTATGAAAGAATTGACAATCGTAACCGTAATCAATTCATTGTTTATCGTTCGATGAACTACCCCAACTTTTGAGAAGTTGGGGTTTCAGAAGACCTCGAACTTCCAAGAAGGGACTTTTGACGTTTCTTCTGCCCTAGTTGCTTCATCGAGCCAGTATGCTTGCGCTTCTTGGTCGAATCAGTAGAGCTAAAGCATCCACAGTCTGAGAGGCTGGTTCCCAACCCCTGTTGCTGATTGGTAGCAACGTTGTACATAACCATCACAGAACCTCTATCTCTTGGACCCTCAAAATTACAGTCCGAAGCATTGCAGACATGGTAACGATTAGACAAATCAGCCCAATCTTTATGCACTGTTCCACAATTAGGACAACGCTGTGAAGGTTTGATTTTTAAGGTCGGAAGAAATAAAGCTAATCCCCCTTTGGCTTCAATTTTATAGGTAATCAATTTATTAAGACTGCCAAAACCCACATCTAAAATTGACTTATTAAGTCCAGCTACTTGGTGCGCGTTCCCTTGCGCCGTGCAACGGCGCGGGGTCGCACCGCTTCTCTTACTACCCTGTTTAGCTTTACGGGTCATTTTTTTAGTTTCTAACTTCTCAGTAACAACGATGTCATAACGACTAGCAATTTCTGTTGTTACCTGATGCTGCCAATTTTTCCTTTGTGCCGCCACTTTTCTTTGAAGTTTAGAAACTTGCTTTCTAGCTTTCTTCCAACGTTGAGAAGCTTTGATTTTTTCTCTATGATTAGGACATTTTTTCCTCCTTAATTGTTTAGATGCAGACTGTATCTTTTTCTGGGCCCCCCTAGCAAATCTTTGATTTTCTACTTCTAGAAACTCTTGACCATCATAGGCAGTCAATGCCGTTTCAGTTCCTAAATCAATAGAAATTATTGATTGATATTTAAGCTCACTATCAGAAGCAAATAAGGTTTCTTGAATAGCTACATTAACAGTAAAACTAGCGAACCATTGGTTAAGATAAGGCTTGTAAATAATAGTCAAAGTTGTGGGAGTTCCCCATTGTTTAGCTTGGCCTCTCATTCTGATAGTTATGCCTAAATCTCTCAAACGAACTTGACCATGTTTACCCTCAGTTAAAGCCTCCCATCCACTGTGTCCTGGATAAGTCCAACCTGAATAGTCTCGAATCGATTTGAACTTGGGCTTTTTAGACAATCCTTGGAAGAATCGGTTATAACTCAAATCTACCCTTTTAATAGTAGCCTGTAGGGTTTGAGAATTCAGTTCTTTATATTCTGGCCAACATTCTTTAAAAGCAGGTAGAGCATTTTGCTGTTGGAAATAACTAACAGAGTTAGAAAAGTATTGATACTCAGTTTTACGATGAGAAATAGCTGCATTATAGAGATAACAATGTAACCGTCTCGCCTCAAACAGCTTTGACATTTGGGCTTTATTTGGATATAATCGAAATGTATATCGTCGAGTAACAGTAAACATTGTAACTCTTTATAACTACTCTCTCGCTTTACAAGCTGGTATAATTATATCACTTAATTTCTAAAATGAAACAAATTGGACTTAGGAAAATTTCTCATGCGGTTTTTTCTATTCATTTACAGATTGTGTTTGTTACGAAATATAGACGAAAAGTATTAACTAAAAAGATGTTGGATGACCTCAAAGAAATATTTAGTAGAGTCTTACAAAAAAATAAAAGTTTTCTACTTGAATGTAATTTAGAACCAGACCATGTTCATTTATTAATTGATTTACATCCTGATAATAATATCTCTAATTTGGTGGCTGCACTAAAATCTGCTAGTAGTCGCATTCTAAGAAATAAGTATTCTGAGCATATTGCTCAATTTTACTGGGGAAAACAAGCCAAGTTGTGGCATGATTCTAAATGTATAATTTCTTGTGGTGGCGCACCATTAGAAGTGGTCAAAGAGTATATCAAAAATCAATCAGGAGGATTAGAAGCTAAGAAATGAGGATGCTGCGCGGTTCAATATTTTGGTCAAAAATTCATCCCCACCGTGAAAGACGAATGGGGAATTCTTTTCGACATTCGGTTAAATAAATGACAATTCAAATGAAAACCGCTACGAATCAAAGAGGAACCTTTACCGTTGTCCTGGGGTCAGCATGGCCTAACAAGTCCTGTACTTGCCTTACTACATACTAATCAAATCTCCTTGTTCTTGTTCAATAAAAGATTGTACTTTGCGACGATATTCCCTCAGATTAATGTCTACCCATTCCCGATCATCGCTGTTAGCGACAATATGTACTAAAGGTTCTCCTGCATCGGGTAAAATTAACACCCAGTTATCATTTTGGGGATTAATTACTTTTACCCCATCGATTAATTCTAATTGTTCAGGGTTATGAATTTCTACTAAATAACGCATTAGGGAGCCTTTAACTTTCCAAGGACAGCGTAAAATGTAGGACTTATGAGAAATACGAGGTAATTCTGCTTGAATTTGTACCAGCGATCGCCCTTGAGTGGCCAACATTTCTAACAGTTTTGCTAAGCTAAACATGGCATCAAACCCTGGATGCAACTGAGGAAAGATAAATCCCGTGTCCCCACTTCCCCCTAAAGAGACGTTAGGATTCATTTGGGCTGCTTCCATCAACGCGGTAGGATTAGATTTAGTGCGAATCACTCTCCCATCGTGACGACGGGCAATTTGTTCTACTGCGCTAGACGCTTCCACCGGAACAACTACCGTACTGCGAGGATAAGCAGTAAAAATAGTATTAACCATCAACGCAGTTAACCATTCCCCTCGGATGGGTAAACCGGACTCATCCACCAGGATAAATTGTTCCCCATTGGCGGACACTTGCGCCCCTAAATTGGCTTTTACCGCTTCCACCACTTGGCCCAGTTGATGCAGTAAGGACTCTCTTTCTTCTATCGGAACCGTAGTTTGTCGTAAACTGGCATTAAGGACAATGGCATCACAACCAAATTTAGTCAGAAGTTGCGGTAAAATCGCCCCTGACACCCCATAAACGTAGTCAATGACAATTTTGGGGTCACTGTTGTTAATGCTGTCAATATCTAATTGCGTCTCAAAGGTTTCACGATAGGTCTCGATCACTTGTGCCGGATAGGCCATATTGCCAATGTCAGCAATACCCACCCGTCGTAAATCTTCTTTAAAATAGGCCCCTTCAATTTTCTTTTCTTGAGATTTAGAAATATTAATGCCTTCATCGTCAAAAAATTCGATTAAAATATGATCGGTGCGATCGGGATGGGCCCGTAAATGGACTCCACCGGATACTCCTAATTTGGGAGTCATGGTACGGGAGATAGGAATAGCGGTGGCTTCGAGGTTTTGGATATTAATGCCCACAGACATTAACCCCGAAATCAAAGAACGACTAATCATACGGGAAAAACCCCGTTGATCCCGCGATACCACTACTTGCGATCCGGCTTTTAAGGTTGATCCATAAGCCGCCCCTAATTTCACGGCAAATTCTGGGGTAATATCAATATTGGCTAATCCTGTGACTCCCCGTTGACCAAACAGGTTACGATTAGCGGTACTACCCCAAATTAAGTTAATATTCAAGATAGCTCCTGATTCGATGCGTTTGCTAGGCCAAACTCGGACATTTGAGCTAATTTGTGATTCTTCTCCCAGGATAGATAACGGTCCAATAATTGCCCCTTCTAATACTTGCGATCGACGATCAATGCGGGTTCCCCTGGCAATGACACAAGCAGCCAAATAAGATTCATCCCCCACGGTGACACCATTCCAAATAATGGGGCGTTTTAAGTCTGAGGCTGCCCCAATAGTGACGTTATCCCCCATCACACATCCCTGTTCAATGATGACCCCTGGACCAATGCGACAGTTATCTCCAATGAGGGCGGGGGGTTCAATTTTGGCAGTAGGGTCAATATAGGTATTCTGCCCCAACCAAATGCCTGGAGACTGTTCAGTATAAGCAAAATCTAGCTTAACTTTTTTTTCTAGGGCATCGTATTGGGCTTCTCGATAGGCATCTAAATGGCCGACATCGCACCAATATCCTTCTGCAATGTAGCCATACATGGGTTCCCCTCGGGCCAGGAGAAGGGGAAATAAATCTTTAGAAAAGTCGCTTTCTTCCTTGGCCGGGAGGTATTGCAGGACTTCTGGTTCTAAAATGTAGGTACCCGTGTTAACCGTATCGGAGAAAATTTCGCTAGCGGAGGGTTTTTCTAGAAAACGGATAATTTTTTGGTCTTTATCGGTAATAACCACCCCAAACTCCATGGGGTTAGGAACACGAGTCAAGACAAGGGTGGCTTTCGATTTTTTTTGACGATGAAACGCGATCGCAGCTTGGAGATCAAAATCGGTGATACTATCCCCACTAATGACTAAAAAGGTATGGTGTAAGAGATCCTCCACATTTTTCACACACCCTGCGGTCCCTAAAGGTTGTTCATCTTCTACCGCATAGGTTATTTCTACTCCAAAGTCTTTCCCATCTTGAAAATAATCCCGCATCACATCGGGAAGATAGTATAAAGTTGTAATAATCTCTGTAATATTATGTCGTTTTAATAAGTTAATAATATGTTCTGCAATGGGGCGATTTAATATGGGTACCATCGGCTTAGGTAAATCACAGGTTAATGGGCGTAACCGAGTTCCCGATCCCCCAGCCATTAGCACTGCACGCATAAATCCTCCTCAATGGTTGATTTTCGTTACTTATTTTGACAATTCAAGCCAAAATTCCTCTCTTCTACCATAGCTTATTTTTGAGCGTTAGAGGTAATAAGTAATTAGTATTAATTAATAATGTGTCATAATAACAATTGTTAGGAGTTATACTTTTAAGTCACTTTTCAATTAATGAGTGTCTTAGCATCCTTTTAATAATAATTTGAGGTTAAACGGAAACCATTGACTCAAAGTAAGGTACCATCAAGCCCACATCATCATCACCATGAGGATACTTCCCATAATCATGTTCATAATGAAGCCTCATTAAAACAAATTATTAACCGTCTTTCTCGTATTGAAGGCCATATTAGAGGGGTTAAAAATATGGTATCAGAAAGTCGTCCTTGTCCGGAAGTTTTGATCCAATTAGCAGCCGTTAGAGGAGCAATTGATCGAGTCTCTCGTCTCATTTTGGATGAACATTTGAATGAATGTGTTGCTCGGGCTGCTAAAGAAGGTAATATAGAGGAAGAATTGCAAGAATTAAAGGCAGCTTTGGATCGATTTTTACCCTAACTAATGACTGAAATAATTAGTAATTTTTGACGGCTGATTATGAGCAAAATAGATTACGAAAAAGATTATTATAATTGGTTGTTGGAAACGGCCTATTTATTAGAAGAGGGGAGATTTTCTGAGTTGGATATTCCTAATTTAATTGATGAAATTGAATCTATGGGCAAAAGCCAAAAAAGAGCAATTGAATCTTATTTAAAGGTACTCCTCTTACATTTACTCAAATGGCAATATCAACCGAGTCATCGTTGTGGTAGTTGGAAAGCCTCTATTCGTAATAGTCGCTGGGGAATTCATAAAAGAATCAAAGAAAGTCCTAGTTTAAGAAATTATCCAGCAGAAATCATGGAGGAATGTTATCAAATTGCCAGAGAGAATGCTGCTGATGAAACAGGTTTATCTTTAGAAATATTCCCAGAAACGTCACAATTAACCATTCAAAAAGTGTTAGATGAGACTTTTTTACCTAATAGTTAGTGATGAATGATACTCTAATAGAAACGAAAAAACTTCCTCTTTATAACAAAAGAATTTTAATCACAACACCTCGTAATTATGCGTCTCGTTTTGCTGCTGAAATTATTAATTATGGGGGAAATCCTATTCTAATGCCTACCATTGAAACTTGTTATGTAACATCTTATGAAAAGTTAGATAACTGTTTAGAAACTATCCAACAATTTAATTATATTGCCTTTACCAGTCGCAACGGAATTAATGCTATTATCAGTCGCTTAGAAACGTTAAATATTCCCTTATCTTGTTTAGATAACTGTCAATTAATTGCCATTGGAAAAGATAGCCAAAGATTAGAAGAAATGGGGTTAAAAGTTGCTCTTCTTCCCCAAGAACCCAGTCCCCAAGGTATTGTCTTAGAACTCGCTAATATTCCTAATATTGAGCAACAAACAATTTTAGTTCCTATTCCTGAGGTTATTGGCATTTCTGAACCCGATATTATCCCCAACTTTATCACAGCATTAGACACATTAAACATAAAAATTACCACTGTTAACGCTTATCAAACCCGATGTTTAGATCCTAGTTTATATCCTGTGGAAATTGAATTAATAAAACAGGGAAAAATTGATATCATTGCCTTTAGTAGTACCGCAGAAATAGAAAGTTTTTTGCAAATAGTAAAGAATACTCGTATTCCTAAAAACTGTTTGATTGCTTGTTTTGGTCCTTATACTGCAAGTAATGCTAAAAAATTAGGATTAACCGTTGATATTATCGGTAAAGACTATCATTCTTTCACTGGATTTGTTCAAGCGATCTCGAAGAGATCCGCTTCGCAGTGCGCCGATTATTTAGGGAATTTTCCTAGTACGGAAATCTACGCCTAAATAGTGTTCAAAACCGAAATAGCAACCCAAAAATCTTAGCTACCATAGACAGTGGAGGGAGATAAAAGCAATCAAACTCCAGTAAAATAAGAGAAACTTCTGAATCGGAGGTAATATATATGGCACTTGTACGTTGGGAACCCTTTAGAGAAATTGACTCTCTACAAAAAGAAATGAATCGTTTATTTAATAGCCTTTATCCCAGTGATTTAGCTGACAATGACTTTGATAAATTATCCTTCGTTCCTGCCGCAGAAATGAGTGAAACTCCCGAAGCGATCGACCTCAAACTAGAAATTCCTGGGTTAGAAGCCAAAGACTTAGAGGTAGAAGTTCAAGCAGACTCTGTTAGCATTAAAGGAGAACGGAAATCAGAAGAAAAAACCGAAGAAAATGGTACAATTCGCACTGAATTCCGTTACGGTAAATTCCATCGAGTCATTCCTTTACCTAGCCAAGTCCAAAACAACAACGTGACCGCAGAATATAAAGACGGTATCCTTCATCTCAACCTGCCTAAAGCAGAAGAAGAAAGAAACAAAGTTGTAAAAGTTAATATTGGATAAACTTCCTGGGGGTCAACGGTGGTTGACCCCTTCTCATTATCAAGACAAAAGCAGAAAAACGCCTATTCCAAGAATAGGCGTTATATTTTTTGATGGGGCGACACAGAATTTTAAAATCCTATCCGTATGGTAATATATTTTTCAGTGGAAGGGTACTCAACCACGTAAAAAAACCCATTGTTCCCTAAGTTTCAATAGAACTGACATCTTGCATTAAAACCAGAATCCATAATTTGTTACAAACTGCAAGATTTGATCAGATATTCTATACAATTTTTTTCTCCTGAATCGATGTTTTAAGCCTTGAGAGTTGCACTCTTAGGAGAGTAAATTTAATCATGTTTAATCTTTTAACCACTAACCAAACCTCAGTTAAGGGAACTGGGGTTGCCCATAACTTGCGACATTTATGTCTCAAAAGTGTCTGTACTTTGCTGCTTTGTTTTGCCCTAGTGATGGGAACTTTACCCCCTCCTGTGATGGCAGCATCCTATTCTGCTCCCTCCTACACTCGCTATGAAGCTCATACCCCCGAAGGTCAAAAAAATCTGGAGTCCTTAAAAATTGCCCTACAAAAAATGAAAGAGATGGGATGTGAAAATCCCGTCAGTTGGTATTATCAAGGAGCCATTCATTGGGTTCCAACGGCTAGCGAAGATATCTCAGCCCTTCAAAACGAAAATCCTTTATGTCCTAGCTATTCTAATTTTCCCGCAGAACTCACCGGTGCGTTTCCTGGTAGTGATAAATTACTGGCTTCCTGGGATAATTGTACCCATGCTCCCAACCAAGGGGGCCAAAATTCTGTGATTCATTTTTTGCCCTGGCATCGACTTTATGTGCATCATTTTGAAAAAATTGTGCGAAAATTAGCCAATGATCCTGAGTTTAGTCTTCCTTACTGGGGCTATATTAGCTTATTTGACACGGAACTCCCAGATAAAACTCTCTTAACCATGCCCACTGAGTTTCGTAGCCCGGCTGATGTCAGCAACGCCTTATATGAGTCAGCCAGAGATAAAAGTTTAACCGCAGGGGAACCCTTTACAGAAACCTTTTCCCAAGAAAATTTATTAGATCCAGTGGAAGGGTTAAGACGACAAAAAGTCTATGCAGACTTTAACGAACAAATCGATGTTCGTCCTCATGGTTTAATTCATGTTTATCTTGGGGGAGGTATTAATGAGGACACAGACCTCTTTAATCCTATTTATAACCGCACTCAAACCGATGAGGGGGAAACCCAATATGGTTTAATGACCAATGTTCCCAGTGCTGGCTTTGACCCCATCTTTTGGATGCACCACGGCAACATTGATCGTCTATGGGCCCAATGGACTAATGAAACCAACGTCATCGTTACACCAGAAGAACTCCAAAAAGTGACTTGGCCCTATCAATTTTTTGAACCCAACGGGGAAGTAGTCGCCTACGATATGGAGGAAGTGGTGAATGCAGTCTACAATATGGACTATGTGTACGATGATGGAAGCAGTCCTAATGCCGTTGTTAAATCCAATTTAAGGACACTGATGGCCAATCAACTTCCCAGAACACTTCTGGGTAGTGAGCAAACTGAGACAACCGTAGGAACAGAGCAAGAGTTTACTCAGACGGTGCCTTTAGCTCCTCAATTGCGTAATCAACTGAACTCTATTCAGTCCATTGCTGGTGATCGCTTATCTCAACCTAACTATACCTTAGAAGTGGAGGTTAGTTACACTGGACAACCTCGCGGCATTTACAAAGTTTATCTCAATTTGCCCAATGAAGCAGAAGCCAGAACGACCGCTATGGCTGATATTAATACCTACTTCGTGGGAACCATTGCCTTCTTCGTTGTAAGAAGCGATCGCCCCACCACCAAGATGTTTCAATTTGATATCACTGATGAGTTACTCTCACAACTCAATAATATTGAGGAACTTAACACAGATGCAGCATCCATCTCCATTCGCAAAGATGGCGGCCCGATGGATGAAACTATCACAGTTAAGAATCTAGCCATTTATACTCGTAATTAAAGCCAAAGGGGATTAGGAGACGGGGAGAATGGGAGAATAAACCCCACACCCTACACCCTACACCCCAAACTAAATATCTCTAGTTATTTTTGAGAAATGGTATTACTTGCGTTGAACTACCATACTCAACTAAATAAAAACAACATCACCAATCAATATTTATACGGACAGTTAACAACTCCAAGCAATCTAGCAGATGAAGAATTAATTCGTCCTAAAGATGCTACGACCAAAGTTTAAGTGAAATTACGGAATTGAGAAGAAAATAAATAGAGAAAACTAAAGAAAAAATAGGTAAAACCCCCAATGTTATTTTTCTAAAAAATAAAGTATCGTAAAGTCAATCAAAAATTTCCTAATAAGTGGGAAAACTATTAAACCTGCATTTTGAATCTAATTATTGTCCACTCCATTTCTTTAAGAGGAACGTGATCAATGTTTAATTGTTTAAAATGACTAAGTTACTTGTATTGAACTAGGGTAAATAATCATGGTTAATCGTGGTTGTCTTTATGAATTTCTACTGTTGGTCGGACTCCCCTTAACTGCCCTTATTACCTACTTTGGATTCAATTATTCAGGATTCTGTTTTGCTCAAATGCGCTATTTGAGCGATGAGGAAAAAATTAGAAGAGTATTTGATTATCAAAATAGTCGAAATACATTGCCGATAGAAAACTTCTCAGGTGTTTGGTATCCAAAACACATCAAATATAACAGTTTCGATGAATATATCGCCTTGTATCCAGATTGTTGTTCCGTCAATCCTGGGGGCGGTTATGAAGTTCCTCCTGCCAAATTCCTTGATCGCATTTTTGGATACGATTCACGCGATATCGTCGTTATTTATTTCCAAGTGCGTTATTTAGATGAAAACAACTCGCTCAAAATAGGAAAAAAACGCTTTGATAACTACTTAACAAATTGTGGAAAACCCCGATAATAATTGCCTTAACCATCTACCTAAAAGTATTAGGAAAAATCATGACTCAACTCAATAAAAACAACATTACCAATTTATATTTATACGGACAATTAACAACTCCCAGCAATCTAGCAGATGAGGACTTAATTCGTCCTAAAGATACTACTACAAAGGTCGAAGTAGATACAATAGAATTCATGGCAACCGGTGCTGGTAGATTTGCCGTTGGTAGTCAATTTACTTTAGTACAAAGATTTTTTGATTCCCTTTTTACATCAGCCACAGTTCCTCCTGGCAGCTATACAAAAGCACAACTAGGAGAAATATTCGGATTAGGTATTTTTAGTTGGAGTATGCAGCAGTATAACTGGGAGGATGATATTGATGATTATATAGATCGAGTTTGGGTATATAACTCAATGGAGTTTTCAATTTCTGACGATGCGAGATTTATTCTTGAAGCAGATGGTAGTAAAAGAATAGAAAACTTTAGCGTTTTCCCTAGAGAAACTGTTGCAGAAAATTTTGATATCGAAACAGACGATGGCTTCACAGCAATTGCTAATAGAGTCGTCAAACCCTATATAGATCCTTGGGACTATCACAATTAATGGAGTTGATGACGTTAATATTATTAATGGAACCCGTAAAAAGGATCGTCTCTTTGGAATTGTAGGGGATAATCTAATTCAGGCTGGTGACGGGAATGATAGAGTTATGGGCAATAGTGGCAGAGATGAACTCCATGGAGAAGCAGGCAATGATCGTCTCTATGGATTGGGTAACGACGATATATTAATGGGAGGCGATGGAGTTGACTGGCTTATGGGTGGAGATGGTGATGATGTTCTTGATGGTGGAACTAAAAGAGATCATCTATGGGGAGGAACTGGCTCAGATACCTTTATCTTGGCTGTGGGCGATGGTTTTGATGTAATTAGGGATTTTGAGCAAGGAACAGATTTGTTTCACTTAGATGGAGGTCTTGACTTTGGGGATCTCTCGTTTGAGGTCAAAAAGAACAAAACAATTATTCAAGTTATGGATAGTGGTGAAGCGTTAGCACGACTTAATGGCAATTTTGTTCTTGGAATCAGTGATTTCGTTTAAAACTTGAACAAGATCGGGTATTGTTCGGGGTGGTGTTGTTTACGGCCTGTCGAATTATTAAGGACAATGGATGTCTATAATCCTCGTAGTTTGGTCATGGATGAGATTGTATTTAGAAAGGTGTCACTGACTCAATGCCTTTAGAAAACTTTGCATACTAGCAAAAATGCCTGATTTTTTGGGTTGAGGTTGATTAGTATTGTCGTCTTCTCCTTTCAAAGCATTATTAACTAAAGTGTCTAAGGCTTCTCCCATAGGCTTTTGTCCTTGTTCAGCGATTAATTCATACCCCTCTTCTTTTTGCAAATATACCAACCAAGGAGAGGGATAACACCGCAACACTACAACCCCATCCAAAGGACGAAAATAATAAACCGATTCTAAAATACTAATAAACCGTTCTCGCAGTTGACGGGCAGCATAACCAATCCCTACAATAGAAACATCTTCTAACTGGGGAATCAGGAGAATAACAGGGCGATCGCCAGCTAAATTACAGAGTTTTTCAACAATTTCCACTTCTACAGAGGAAGGACATACCAGTAAAAAAGCTTCATCAGCCTCTGAAATTTTCCTTTCTACAGAGGTAGCACGACTCCCTAAGTCTGTTACTTGAAACGGGATTTCTCCCCAGTCTCGTCTAGCTAAAGCTGCTGCACCAGTGTCGGGAAAGATCACTTTTAACCCTGATTGTTGGCCTTCAAATAAAGTGGTAAATTCTAAGGCTAATGCTTGAGCTTGTAAGGCAATTTCTGGGATAACAATTTCTAAGCAAATACGTTCTACCCCTGCTTCTAGGGCGAGTTTTGCTGCTTCTTTCGCTTGAGAAACCGCTTGTTCTAAACTGTTGGGAACTTCAACCATGATGGGTTTAATAAAAGGCGATCGATCTTATTGTACAAGAGTGAGCGACAATGGAAAACAGATGACTTAAATAGTAACAGTCAAATCACATGATTATTGGTATTTTAGCGATCCTTTCTGCATCAGCAGCAGCCGGCATGAGAATTGCATTACCTTTATTAATTATTGGCTTGCTTCGTAGTGATTTATGGTCACAAGTTCCTTTACTTTCGGCTATTCCCCCTCAAGTATTGATCGGCATTTTAACCAGTTGGTCATTGTTTGAATTATTCGGCTCTAAAAAGTTATTAGGCCAGCGTATTTTACAGATTATACAATTAGTTTTTAGTCCTTTGGTGGGTGGTCTATTAGCGGTTGCTGTCGTCAAAATAGCCAATTTAGACATGAGTCCTTTATGGTTAATTGGTGTAATTGGAGGATTATTGGCTTTTGTTTTAAAGTTGGTTCAAGTCGGCTGGTTTTTTCGTTTACGGGGTTTACCAATATGGGTAATTTGTATTGAAGATATTATCTGCATTTTATTGGTTTTGTTTGCTTTTGATGCTCCAAAAAATGGGGGATTAATCGCATTAATGTTATTATGGATAGCCATCCGAAGTTCAACCGCTTGGCGCAAATGGTATCTTCAAGGATTAACAATTAATAATTAATCATGAATAATTATTTATTATTTGGTCAGTGCTAACTAATCACTACTCATTGGTAAGCATTCAGCCGTCAGCGTTCAGCGTTCAGCTTTTGAGTCAAAGCGGTCACCGCACATTCTGTTGGCAAGGTTGAGGTAAGCATTCTTTTAATCTTAGTTACTTTCGATGATAGGGATTCATAGTTTTTGGCTGATGGCTGACGGCTGATAGCTGAATACTTACGCTCATTGATTGAATTTTATTGTTTTCCTTGACCAAACAAAATCTTTTTAGATTCTTCTGTGATAGTCGCTTCTGTTTTCAGGTTTTTCGCTATTTCATAAGCTTTTTGAACGGCTGGGCGATTTTTTATGGCTTCAAACCATCTTTTAAGATTAGGAAAGTCTGCTAAGTTTTGCTGCTGTTGTTGATGGGGTACAATCCAAGGATAAACAGCCATATCTGCAATGGAATAATCTTTTGCAATATAATCTCTATTTTCTAAACGTTTATCTAAAATTCCATAAAGTCGTTCTGTTTCTTTAACATATCTATTAATAGCATAGGGGATTTTTTCAGGGGCATACTGACTAAAATGATGGTTTTGACCTAACATGGGTCCAAGTCCCCCTATTTGCCAAAACAACCACTGCATGACCTCCATTTCACCTCGTATATCTGTCGGTAAAAATTGCTCTATTTTTTTCCCTAAATAGAATAAAATTGCCCCTGATTCAAAAATACTAATTGGTTGATCGCCATCGGTTGGGGAGTGGTCAACAATAGCAGGAATACGATTATTAGGAGAAATTTTCAGAAATTCGGGATCAAATTGTTCTCCTTTTCCAATATTAATCAATTTAATATTGTAGTCTAATTGGGCTTCTTCTAAAAAGATGGTAATTTTATGGCCGTTAGGTGTAGTCCAATAGTAGAGATCAATCATAATTGCTCATTCGTATTATACACTGGATATTATATCTTATTATTTAATCAATTAGGTAATAATATGCAAAACCTACCAGATTTTTCTCACTATAACTACCGTATTATTCGTGAATTAGGACGTAACCGAGAAGGGGGAAGAATTAGTTATTTAGCAGAGTGTTTAAAGACACAACAAAAGGTAGTAATTAAACAATTTCGTTTTGTCGATACGAATGCAAGCTGGAGTAGTTACAAAGCTTATGAAAGAGAAATTAGTATTTTAGAAAGTTTAGAACATCCTCGTATTCCTCGCTATTTTGCATCCTTTGAAACTGAAGATGGTTTTTGTATGATTCAAGAGTATAAAGAAGCCCCTTCTTTGGCGATTAAATCTAACTTCTCCTCTGAACAGGTTAAAAAAATTGCTGTTTCTCTTTTAGAAATTTTAATTTATTTACAACATCATAATCCTCCTATTATTCATCGGGATATTAAACCAGAAAACATTTTAATTGATGAGGCGTTAAATGCTTATTTAATTGATTTTGGCTTAGCAAAAATTCGAGATGGAGAAATAGCACATAGTACCATTGCTGCTGGAACACCTGGTTTTATTCCTCCTGAAGAATTGTTTAATCGTCCTTTAACAGAATCATCTGATTTATATAGTTTAGGAGCAACTTTAATCTGTTTATTAACACAAACATCTTCTCCCAATGTTAGTGAGTTAATTGATGAAAATTATTGTTTTAATTTTGAGCATTCAATTAGTAAGTTAAACCCCAGATTTATTACTTGGTTAAATACGTTAGTTAACCCTTTACCTAAAAACCGTTATCCTAATGCAGAAATTGCCTTGCTGGAATTGCGATCGCTAGATGTAAATGAATTAATCATTGCTGATAAAAAACCTTTCTTATTCTATTCTTTTGCTAAACTTGGAATGGCATTTATGGGATTAACTATTTTGCTTGGCACTGTTATCAAAATGCAGAATGTTTTATTGATTTCTGATACTCAAAATAATCCTCCTGTTGAACATAAGACACCAGTTAAGCAAGCAACTCCTTTACAAAATCTTTCAAAAGAACAAGCTTGGTATAAAGAAATAAAACCCCACTGTAACACTGTAGAAGTGATAACAATGATGAAAAAACTTCCCTATCCTAAAACAACTCAAGGGGTTGGGTTTGCTGCGGGATGTTATGCGTTAGCAGGAAAAATTGACCAAGCAGATAAATTAATTCAAACCCTATCTTCACAAGAACAATATAAAGCAGCAGGGATTGTTTTTGCCATTGGCCATCCTGTTGCCGATGCAGGAGATGATAAGTCTGCTGGACCTATTATGGAGTTGGTTATTAAATATCAACCTAATAATTTTATGGCAGTTTATCATGCAGGAATGTCAGAATATGTATTAGGAGATTATGAAGCATCAAAAAGAAATTTAACTAAGTTTTTAGACCTTTATAAACGAGAAGATGGATGGCGAAACAATGCGATTGAAGTGTTAAAGCGTATGGATAGTCATACTAACTAATTTTTGTTTTTAAGCTGTTTATAATAAGACTCTAAGTTTGCTTTAAGGTAATTCTCAGTTTAGTCTCATTAATATCACTCTATACTAAGCACTCAAGGGATTAAACTAATTTATAATCCTACAAATTTTATAGATCAGAGGAGATTCCAGCTATGCAAACTCAAATATCTAATACTAAATTTTTAATTTACTCCATTTGGGGTTTACGTCTTCTTTTAGTCGCTATTTTTCTATATCATGGACTACCTAAAGCTATTTTTTGGTCTGCTGCAGCAGAAAAATTTGTAGGGTTTGGCCTTCCTGGTTTTCTCGGTCCCATCACAGGTATTGCAGAAGTTATTGCTAGTGTATTGTTGTTATTTGGACGTTTTTGGCGAGCTTCTAATTTAGTGTTACTATTTATTATTGCTGGTGCGATCGTAACAGTGCAACTCCCGAACTTTATAGAAGATGCTAAAAAAGTAGCAGGTTTAGAAAGAGATTTATTAATTTTAGTAGGACATATAATCTTATTAGCTGCTTATCCTTATGGAGTTTTAAATAAATCAAATCATTCTCAAGTTGCTTCTCAAAAAGAAGTATCTAGCCCTAAATCTCCTTTTTAAGTTGTCCAGTTTTAGCAGTTGATTATAGACTTGATTTGGCGAGATTAATAAATCGTGAGTTTGACCTTGACGGGTATATTTTTCCAAGATAACTTATAAAGCTAAAATCATTCTATCTATCAATTATCATGAAACTTGTTTCTCTCTCCGTGTTAATGGCTTTGTGTTTAGGCACAGAAGTAACGATAGTTTCCCAAGCAGCTAAAGCCTTCCCCTCACAAAACCCCTATCAAATTAGTCAAATTAATCCTACTACTGCCGAAGAGTTTGTTATCCGAGGGGTCGCAAAAGCCACACGAGGAGATTTAGAAGGGGCAGTAGAGGATTTTAACCAAGCTGTTTCCCTTAATCCTAACTATGCTACAGTTTACATCAGCCGAGGGGCCGCCTATTATGACTTAGGAGAGTATCAACAAGCCATTGCTGACTATAAACAAGCCCTTTCCCTTAATCCTAACTATTCTACAGCTTACATCAGCCGAGGGCGTGCCTATGGTGAGTTAGGAGAGTATCAAAAAGCGATTGCTGACTATAGCCAAGCTATTTCCCTTAATCCTAACTATGCTATGGCTTACGCTAACCGAGGGGTTGCCTATCGCCTGTTAGGAGAGGATGAAAAAGCGATCGCAGATATACAAAAAGCAGCAATTTTGTTTCAGCAACAAGGAAACATAGGGGAGGCTAAACAAATCTTACAATTTCTTCAACAAATCCAATAAATGGCTTCTTAATACTGCACCTTAAAATCATCATTAACAATATCTATTTTTGAAAAAATGGAAACCATAACCATTCCCAAAGGATTTAAAATAACTCCGCAACAATTTGATCAGCTTGCTAATACTGAACAACAAACACGAATGGAGTTAACGAAAGAGGGAGAATTAATTGTTATGAGTCCAACAGGGGGTGAAGCAGGTGGAAAAAACTTTAATCTCTATTTAGATTTAGGCATCTGGAATCGTCAAACTAAATTAGGAAAAGCGTTTGATTCTTCTACTTTATTTATTCTACCAAATGGTGCTAGAAGAAGTCCTGATGTTAGCTGGATTAAATTAGAACGCTGGAATGCTTTAACTCTCCAAGAAAAGCAGGGGTTTCCCCCTATCACTCCTGATTTTATTATTGAATTAGTGAGTCCCAGTGATCTAAAAAATCAAAGATATTCTGATTTACAATTAAAGATGCAAGAATATTTAGAAAATGGAGTTAAACTGGGTTGGTTAATTGAACCATCATCTAAAACAGTGGAAATCTATCGATTGGGACAAGAAAGAGAAATTCTAAACCATCCTAAAACCCTATCAGGAGAAACAATTTTACCTGAATTTGTTTTAGATTTAAGTGAGATTTGGGATTGTTGACTAATGTATAAGTTTAACACTAATCATTGTTTTTGGTAATTAAAGCAATGGCTTGTAAGCCAATAATAGCAGTCATTAAAGCCCAGGTTCCATCGGCAGCTACATTAATACGATGTGCTAATTCTCTAGATAATAAGTAATTCATTTCTTCTTGATTAATTTTATTTTTATTTGCCATAATTTCCTGCGTTGCAGCATCCAAAAGCTGCCAATCTTGTAAAGTAACATAAGTAAATAATATAAAAGAAGGTAGGCTAACAGCTAAAGCAGAAAATCCTACTATTAATCGAACTATTTTACTGAAATTCATATCAAATTACTGTTACTCTAAAACAATCCTTGAAAGCTTTTTAATGATTCTAATTGTTGCTTTTGTTGTTGTAATTGTGTAGCAATAGAATTACAAACAATATCGCATAAAGGAAACACTAAAGGATTAGCGATCGCATAAAAAACATTCACTCCTTCTTGATTTCTATTAACAATTCCTGCTTGGGTTAATACTTTTAAATGTTTGGAAACATTCGCTTGTCCTAACCCTGTAATTTCGATGATTTGAGAAACATTTTTTTCTCCATTTTTTAATGCACAAATAATCTGTAGACGACTCATTTCTGATAATACTTTAAAAAAGTCAGCAATCATGGCCAACACAGCAGGAGGTAAGTTGCAAATCTCTTCATTTCCTAACAATGTCGTCTCAGTAGGGTATTGAGAAGCGGTTATTTTTGCCATATTGTTATATAGGTAACAAACTATCCGTACATATTATGATTTTTAATTATAGCTTAATTAATGCTACGTTCCTATATTACTAAATAGTTGTAAATTAAAGGAAGTCAAAGAAATGCCCATCCTCAAAGCAATTCAGACTAAAATTAAACAGAGATAAATAGGAAATCAATAATGGAATTAGAAGAATTACTGAGGAAATATAGGCTAGGAGACAGAAAATTTCATAATATTGTTCTCAGAGAAGCAGATTTGACTGATATTAATCTTTCAGCTATCGATTTTCAGGAAGCAGATTTACGACAATCTCGCTTAGGAAAAAGTATTTTTTGTCAAGCAAACTTAAAAAAAGTTAATCTAAGCGAATCAATTCTTTGGGGAACGGACTTGAGAGATGCAGACTTATCTCAAGCAATATTAAGAGATGCGGATCTGAGTGGGGCAAAATTGATTGATGCTAACCTCACTGATGCTTATTTAAGTAAGGCTAGTTTGTGTGGGGCAAATTTAACAGGAGTAATATTATTAAGGGCTATTTTATATGAAGCAGATCT
>JASJDW010000219.1 GCA_030064955.1 Crocosphaera sp. | reverse complement strand
TCTTAACAATGCTCAACGAGAATCCTCTTGTAAGGCAGCATTTGTAGCCGAAAACAGACAAGAACTTTTAGGTCATTTGCAAGCAATCAAGACAAATTCTAACCTATCTAACATTGCTCAAGGTCGTATCAATCCCAAACGAAAAACAATGCTATCTTTACTCTTGGATGGCAGTAGCTGTTTAATGCCCCAAGCAGTGAAGTCTGTTGCTCAACGCTTTCCTAGCTTCCAAACCGCTTATCAGCATTGTCAAAAGACTTGGAAGGAGTTTGTTCTTAATAGTAATGGTCAATCAGAACCAACATTAACAGGAAAAGCTCATGGGTTTGCAGTTCAGTATGCGTTAGGAAAATGGTTAATGTCCCTAGACATACACCCAAATTCCTTATTGACACAAGATCTTGGCATATTAGTCGGGGCTTGTTTATCGGGAAGATTAAGTTTAAAAGAAGCGATGGCTGCGATCGCTCGACTAGAAGGGGAAAAATTAGTTTTACCCTTGCAAGATTCTCAGGGTGAACAGCAAGACGTTTATTGGCGTTGTCCTCTAATTACCCCTAAGGGGATATTTACCCAAAATTGTTCTCTTTCGAGTTTGCAAGTCAGTACCTTAGTTCAATCAAGTGGTGTTTTAAATTCTCAGCTTTGTCAAGAGAAAATCACTCAAAATGGATTGTGTTTATATTTGGGGAATGAATTAAAAATTAAAGAGAAAATGGAGCTTGATACCCATTCCTCAACATGGATTATTCCTAATAGTCAAAACTCTCAAGTAAAAGGTTTATTAGAGATAATGACTCAACTGTATGTAGTGGGAGTTCACTTTAACACTGATTCCTTGTTTCCTCAGCACACCCGTCGTGTTCCCTTACCAACCTATCCTTTTGAACATAAACCCTATCAAGTTTCTATCGCTGAAGTTGATGTTACTCAAAGCGATATGACTTCATTAATTTCATCTAATTCTAGTGATTTAATGGTTGAGTCCCAATTGATGCTAGGGATGACTCAAGAATTATTGCCCATTGCTGAGAGACCTAAATTATCCTCAAAACAACGTGAATCAAGTTATTTGATTTTAGCCAAAGAATTAGGAAATTGGAGCTAAATTGCCAACTCAATTGGGCAAATTTTGTTGAGACCGTTTTTTTCACTTATCAACAATTGCTAGTTTTGTCTTTCTAAAATTTAGCTAAATAGAAAGATTTTAATCTTAGCAAACTTATTAATCCTTATCTATAAAAACATAGGACATTAACGATGAATTTACCTAAAGGACCAACTGGTCATCCTTTATTACAGTTACTAGAGTGGGTTAATAATACTCTAGGCTATATGGAATCTGCGAGCCAAAATTATGGGGATATGTTTACGGCTTATTTAGGTTCAAAAAAAGACCCTACCGTATATGTTAGTAATCCTCAAGCCATTCAACAAATTTTTAATGGCGAATCCAAGGAATTCACCAATCCTGGTAATCAGCTTTTTAAGCCTGTTTTAGGACAATATGCACTGGGAACACTGACGGGGGAAATTCATAAACGTCATCGTCAGTTAATTATGCCTTGTCTTCATGGAAGTCACTTAGAAATTTACGCGAAAATTATTTGTGACACTATTGAGCAAGTATTTGAGCAATTAAAACCTGGGCAAACATTCTCAACCCATGAAATCACAGAAACTATTGCCGGAGAAGTGATTCTCAAAGTCGTCTTTGGAGATGATCAGGGAAAAAATTTACAGCAAATTAACCACTTGACCAGTTCAGTGCTAGATTTTTTTGCTAAAAATTCCCTAGCATCTAGCTTATTATTTTTACCATTTCTCAGACAAGATTTAGGAAAATGGAGTCCTTGGGGATATGTTCGTCACCTCGTGCGACAAATTGATACGTTTATTTATACAGCCATTGCTGAACGTCGTCAAAATTTTGATCCTCAAAGAACTGATCTCCTCAATATGCTGATGGCAGCTAGAGATGAAGCAGGAGAACCACTTAGTGATCAAGAATTACGGGATGAGATAATCATGTTAATCTTTGGGGGCAAAGATGCCGTTGCCTCAGCCATGGCTTGGTCTGCCTATTGGGTTCACCATTTACCAGAGGTTCAAGAAAAACTCAAACAAGAACTAGAGTCGTTTGGTTCACAAGAAAATCTGATCCAGATTACCCGTTTACCTTATCTTACGGCAGTGTGCCAAGAAATTCTACGGATTAGTCCAGTAGAAATACAAGGACAACCCCGCGTTGTTGCTTCTCCTGTTGAATTAATGGGCTATCAGTTACCGGTGGGAACTGTTTTAATTCCTTCAATTTATCTGATTCATCAACGTCCTGATTTGTATCCAGAACCCCAACAATTTCAACCCGAACGTTTTCTTAACAAGAAATTTCCTTATTATGAGTATCTGCCTTTTGGTGGTGGAAGTCGTCGTTGTATTGGTTCAGCTTTTGCCCAACTCAGCCTTAAACTTTTCTTAATCGTCATCATATCACGCTTTAAACTTAAGCTGGCTAGTGATGAATCCATACATCCTGTTTTGCGTGGGTTAAATTTAATCCCCCACAATGGAGTTCCCATGACATTTTTAGGTCAGTCAATGATGGATTCCAATAATTGTCTGTCTTTAGAAACTGTTTAGGTGATGGAATATTTCCTCTTTGTTTTTAACATCTTTCTTAAGAATTAAGAAAAATGGGATGATTCTGAACTGCATGACTCTAATAAAACTATCACTGTTAAGTCATGAAATATTGACTATTTATTCAATTATTTTCTTCTAATTTGTCACAAAAAAAATGATTTCAACCCTAGCACAAAATCAAATTTATACTCTTGTGGCTAAAGTTTCCGGTCACAATGAAAAAGATTTAGAACCTGATTTATTTCTTGAAAGTGATTTGGGACTAGACTCTATCAAAATAGTAGAACTGCTTAATAATTTGATGCAAATGGTGCCTGAAAATCGACAAGCAGAATTTTTACAAGTAATGCCAATCGAGCAGTTAATGCAGTTACAAACCTTGGCTGAATTAATTACTATTGCTGATGCTTGGTTAGTATCTTCAACGAATAATAAAGAGAAACATCAAAAATTGATAAAAACTTTAAGCAAAGACGATGCAATATCTGAAGTCATCCCAGAGGAAAACGCTGAAATTATTGATGCTCAATATATTTTTCTAGCAACTCATTCAGCCGTTACATCTTGTAGTGTTTGTTCAACAGTACGCTTTAGTGGCACTTTTGAAATAGAAACTGCTCAACAAAGTTGGAGACAATTATTGCTACGTCATCCTATGTTAAGAGCCTATTTTTCTATTCCTTCAAATGCTCAAACTTTTCAAGATTATCAACTCCTCATTTTAAATAATCCTCAGCCACCTAAGATCTCTATTATTGATTTACAAACTGAGGATTTAACAACTCAAGAAGCTTATATTGAAAACAAAGTTAATGAAGCAATTAATGAAACTTGGTCTCTTGAAGAATGGCCATTACATCGCTTCTTTGTTTTTCATCTGGAAGATTCGATATATGAACTAGGGTTAGTTCATCATCATATTTTGTCCGATGGGTTAAGTAATCAAATTATCCTACGAGAATTTCTAGAAATTTATGGTGCGATATTAAATGGACAACAGCCAAATTTATCTCCCCCTACAAGTGTTGATCAGTATCGTCAACAATGTCAGAAAATTAATCAGTGGCAAGATCCTCAAGGTGATTTAGCCCTGCAAGCTTATCTGAATAGGCAAGGAAAAAATAACTTTTTCTGGACTCCTGAAGAAAACAAAAAAGCCACTATTCCTAATCAACCAGGAAAATTTTGTAGTCACACTTATTCCTTAGAAGCAAATATTACAGAAATTGTCAAAGAACAGGCACGTAATTGGCGTTTATCCCTAAATTCTCTAGTGATAGGGGCTTATTTAAAAGCCATTAATACCATTGCACCACAGAATGGTCCGATGATTCTCAATGTTCCCACCAGTGGTCGAATTTATCCTGATGTTGATGTCTCCCAAATGGTGGGCTGTTTTGCTCAAAATTTTGCTTTAAGTTTCCCCATAGCTGAAAGACACCAAGATGATTTATCTTTTTTGGAAGTCGTCCATTCCGAAATTCAATCAGCTTTAGCCTCTGGTTACGATAATGCTCAAACTCGTCAAATGGGAGAGCTACTCTGTGAAAAAATTACACTACAAGATGGAAAATTGCCCCCTATAGCCGGTAATTTACTCAAGTCTGCCATCAAATCTAATTTATATCTTTCCAATATGGGAAATACCCATATACAAAACCAGTACTACTCCCTTCAAATTCTGGATTATCGTTCAGCAACAGGAACTATTCCAGGGGGAATAGATACATTAGTAGATATATTCAATGATGAGCTTCACTTCAGTACAAACTATGATAGTAATGTATGGCCAGCAAGCTTAATCAAGGCTCTTTCTAGACAATTTTTGGCTGAACTCAAGCGTTTTGCTTCTCTAGAAATTAATCTCGATTCCCTAGAATTAACTCAGTTAAGTGTAGGAAAGAATTCCAAAGTTTCTAGTCTTTTACAGAAAGTTATTCATGAAACTTGTCATTTATCCATCGATTCACAAACAATTGGACAAGATTTAGAAGCTGATTTAGGGATAGATTCCTTGGAACTTATCCGCATTGTGACTAAGCTTGAAAAACAATTGGGTCAGAAATTAAACCGCCAAGCTTTATTAGCTTGTCGCAGTTTAGGAGAAATGGCAGAGGTATTAAATTCTGCTTTGACTGAAATTTCCACTCTTGAACATAGTTCAGCAGAAGAAAATGATGCCATCACAATGCCTTATGTAGCAATCATTGAGCAAGTTAAACGAACCCCTGATGCTGTAGCGATTCTTGATGGCAACACTCAATTAAGCTATCAACAACTCCATCGTCTCTCAAACCAGGTTGCCCATTATTTACGCAAACATGGAGTTAAACCAGGGGATCTCATTGGTATTATGACTGAGCGTACACCCCTACTCTGGGTCGGAATACTTGGTATTCTTAAAGCAGGGGCAGCTTATGTTCCCATCGATCCAGCCTATCCAGAAAAACGAATTTGTTATATGCTCAATCATGCCGAAATTGGGATGTTACTGACAGAATCTCAACTATCGGACAAACTTGAGTCTTGCATCAAGCCAGATTTACCGTTACGGGGATTGGTCTTTTTAGATGAGGGGGCCAATTTAGCCAGCAAAAAACCATTGAAACAAGCTAATCGAGGGATCTGGTCTCAAGAGTCGCAAGAAGATTTACCTATTGTCAATAATCCTGATGATTTAATGGTAGTTCTCTACACTTCTGGATCGACAGGTCGTCCTAAAGGCGTAATGCTCAATCATCAAGGGTATATGAATCGTTTACAGTGGATGCAAAAAACGTTTCAGTTAGTTCCAGGCGATCGCGTTGTCCAAAAAACGTCTTGCTGCTTTGATATCTCGATTTGGGAAATTTTCTGGCCATTAATGGTGGGAGCGACAGTCTGCCCCATCCAAAAGGAACTGGTTCGAGATCCTTGGACTTTGGCTCAATGGCTCAATGATAATCACATTAACATTATGCACTTTGTGCCTTCGTTGTTTGGGGAATTTCTCAATGCTTTAGAAGACGAAGATTCTGTTTTTCCTCATCTAAAGTGGTTAATTTTTAGTGGAGAAGCTTTACCTATCCCCTTCATTCAAACTTGGTTAGATCGCTATGGAACTGATACAGGACTGGCTAATTTGTACGGCCCTACAGAGGCATCCATTGATGTTAGTTGCCATTTAATTCAGCAGCGTCCTGGAGAACAGGGCGAAACCAGTATTCCTATTGGAAAAGCTATTGATAATGTCGATTTGCTGGTTCTTGATGCAAATCTTCAACCGATTGCCCCTGGTGAATTGGGAGAATTATGGATTGGCGGAATTCAACTCGCGAAAGGTTATCTCAAAGATCCTGAACGCACTGCAAAAGCTTTTTGTCCTAATCCTTTCCCAGACATTCTCGGGGAACATCTTTATCGAACAGGAGATTTAGCCAAACAACTCCCCGACGGCAGTTTTGAATATCATGGACGAATTGATCACCAAGTTAAAATTAGAGGATTTCGCATTGAACTTGGAGAAATTGAAAGCGCCCTCTTATCTCACGAAGCCATTAATGAAGCAGCCGTGGTAGTTCTTGAAACTGGAGATAGTCAAAAACGTTTAGTGGCTGGGGTAGCAGGCAGTCAAGTCGATGCTCGACAGATGAAAGAATACTTGGGTCAAAAATTACCTTACTATATGATTCCCCATCGTTTAGAATGGTTGCCCAATTTACCTAAAAACCATAATGGCAAACTGGATCGTAAAGCCCTTTTAAGAATCATCAGTGGTCAAGACGTTCCTTCATCTATTCCCATATCACAACCACCCCAAACAGTCTTACCTCTTGGTCCGGCACAACGTTGGTTGATACGCTACTTTGATGCCCCTCATCAATGGACAGGCTATACTCGTTGTCTTTATCATCAACCCCTCGATTTAGATATTTTCAACCAAGCACTTAATCATTTAGTGAAACGTCACTGGTCATTGCGAACCATATTTGTTCAACGAGAAGGACAGTGGTGGCAAGAGGAAATTCAGCCCCAAGATCCACTTAAAGCGATAGTTTACGATGGGACTCATCTCAGTTTTGAAGAAAGAAATGTCCTTGTTCATCAACAAATTCAAGAACTAGCTCAAGGATTACGGATTAATTGTTGGCCATTGATACAGGTATTAGTCATTCAGATTAATGAGACTTGTTATGATATTAACCTTATTGGTCATCACATGATTAGCGACTTATTAAGTAGCCAATTGTTATTCAGAGAATTTTGGTTAATCTATAGTCAACTTTTAAGCAATGACTCCGATAAACTTCAAAATTTATCGAATTCTTTATCCTACGCTGACTATGTTAGTTATCTAATGGAAAAAGATCAACAAGAAGCGTTGGAAAGTCATCTAGACTACTGGAAATCTCAGTTTCCTTCTCCTAAATCTAGGTTCCAAATTCCTTTCGATCAACAATTAGGAACGAATTTAGAAGTATCGGCAGCCAGTGAATGCTTTATCCTTTCTCAAGAAGATACCAGCTTTTTGTTAAGCCAAGCCAAGCAGTACTATGGCTGTAATGTTTATCATTTATTATTAGCTCCACTCTATCGGTTAATGGCTGAATGGAGTGGGTCTAATGATGTAATTTTAAGCCATCGTAGCCATGGTCGTTACCTCGGAAATAACCAACAATTTTTTAATAGTTTTGGCAATTTTGCTGTTAATTTTCCCCTAGGAGTTACGGTAGACAAAACAGAAACCTGGAAGCCATTTGTTAGCAAGATTAAAAATGAATTTGAACAGCTTCCTATGAACGGCATAACCTTTGATTGGATTGGAGAACAGTTACCGAGTTATCTGTATCCTGACCACCATCTTACCCCTGTCCGCGCCAATTATTTGGGTAACCGAGATCTTCGTCCTTCTCAAGTTTTTGAGTTTATTAAGGAGGATTTAGATCGCCGTCTTTCCCTTCCAGAGCAAAAGCGAACAACTTTATTAGAATGCTTTTTCTCCATTACTAATGGTTGTTTAGAACTCCAAATTGAATATTCTCAAAATTTCCATGTTGCAGCTACCATCAAAGAATTAGGCAACAATTACTTAGGAATTTTGCAGGATTTGTTAAAGGAAGTTCCTTGTGTTAAATCTGTTGGCACAAATAAAAAGTGTGTTCAACTAATCTC
>JASJDW010000218.1 GCA_030064955.1 Crocosphaera sp. | reverse complement strand
AATTATCCATCTTTGATTCGATAGCGGATTATAGCTTCAATGTTCTCTAAACAAGTCACAGATTCTCCAGTTTATAAATGGTTCAATGATCGTCTAGAAATTCAAGCCATTTCTGACGATATTACCAGTAAATACGTCCCCCCCCACGTTAATATATTTTACTGTCTGGGTGGAATTACCCTAGTGTGCTTTATAGTTCAGTTTGCCACTGGGTTTGCCATGACCTTCTACTACAAACCAACGGTTACCGAAGCTTTTTCTTCTGTTCAGTACATCATGAATGAAGTGAACTTCGGCTGGTTGATCCGTTCTATCCATCGTTGGTCAGCCAGTATGATGGTATTAATGATGATTCTTCATGTCTTCCGTGTGTACTTAACGGGTGGTTTTAAAAAGCCTCGTGAGTTAACCTGGATGACAGGGGTTATCTTAGCGGTTATTACCGTTTCTTTCGGAGTAACAGGATACTCTTTACCTTGGGACCAAGTTGGTTACTGGGCGGTTAAAATCGTATCTGGTGTTCCTGCTGCCATTCCCGTCGTTGGGGATCAAATGGTGGAACTTCTCAGAGGTGGCCAAAGTGTTGGACAAGCAACCTTAACCCGTTTCTACAGTCTCCATACCTTCGTTTTCCCTTGGTTAATTGCAGTATTCATGTTAGCCCACTTCTTAATGATTCGTAAGCAAGGGATTTCTGGTCCTTTGTAAAGCGTATCTGAAGTAACAAACGGTGATCAGTGAACAGTTAATTATGGGTAAATATTGCATAATTAATCACTGATCATCCGTATTTGGATAAAAATCCTGCTGATCCTCTATTTCGATAAGGAGAAATCTATAAATGGCCATTGAAAAAAAGCCAGACTTAAGCGATCCTAAATTGCGTGCTAAGTTAGCCCAGGGAATGGGTCACAACTATTACGGTGAACCCGCTTGGCCTAACGACTTACTCTATGTGTTTCCTGTGGTTATCTTGGGAACCATTGGTTTAGTAGTCGGTTTAGCGGTACTTGATCCCGCTTTAATTGGGGAACCGGCTGATCCTTTTGCGACTCCCCTTGAAATCTTACCTGAATGGTATTTATATCCCGTTTTCCAAATTTTACGGATTCTTCCCAACAAATTACTGGGAATTGCTTGTCAAGCTGCCGTTCCTCTAGGTTTATTGTTGATTCCTTTCATTGAAAGTGTCAATAAGTTTCAAAATCCCTTCCGTCGTCCCATTGCTACTGCTGTGTTCCTTTTTGGAACCGTTGTTACCTTATGGTTAGGGGCTGGCGCGACTTTCCCCATTGATAAGTCTTTAACCTTAGGCTTATTCTAAAATTGAAAGTTCCACTTATTGCCTGTGATTGATTCTATTCCTATTTGGGGAAGAGCGATCGCAGGTATCTTATCGGAAAATTGGGTTTAAACCCCGATTTTCTGATAACTTTAACAATTAACCATCAACGCGACATTGCTGTGGGCTTCTTTTAATAATCGATGAGAAATTCTAAATAATTCTTGACCCGTGTGCAAATGAGAATCATCATAATTACAGCAAAACCATTCTAACTCCTCAATACCATCCGCAACGTGATTCAAACAATAGTAAACAATAGCTGCTATTTTAGCTAATTTGGGGGGATTCGGTTGAGAAGAGAATATCTGTTTAGCTTGTTGTAGATCATGGCGAGAACAAGCCACATAATCTTGAAAAACCGCCATCAATTCGTCGTCAAAGGGATCGGCGGCTAAAGCATCAATCTGATCGTTTAAACGATTTAAAATACGGTAAATTAACCTCTCAATGGGACGATACACCTTCTTCAACCATTGATCAATTAACCCAACAGACACTTCCTGGGCAGCGCGACGACTATGATAATAAGATTGGGCTTGGGCTGTCCTCTGTTGCCGTCTAGCTGAAGGATAATTCGGAATCAACTGTTGATCATAAGTTTGTCGTCGTTGAGGATCTCCCAAGACCTCATAAGCTGCATTAATACGGATAATGTGGTCATGATTGGCAGTTTCCTGGTGACTGTCTGGGTGAAACCGTTTTGCCAATCGACGATATGCCTGTTTTATTTCCGTTTGCGTTGCAGTTTGACTCACTTCAAGGATGTGATAATGATTCGTAGATGTCATGAGAGTCTGAGAGATGAGAGGACAGCAACCAACCCTTTGCTTAATTCATCATGGCCAGTTGAGGGGGTTCGGCATTTTGGAAAAGGGGGGTACTTAAGTAACGTTCTCCAAAACTGGGTTGAACCATTACGATTAGTTTACCGATATTTTCGGGTCGTTTGCCAACTTTGATAGCAGCGCATAAAGCGGCCCCCGTAGAAATACCGGACAGCAGCCCTTCTTCTTTGGCTAAACGTCTTCCATAACTCATGGCTTCATCATCGGTGACTGTCACCACCTCATCAATTAATTCTACTTTCAACACTTCAGGAACAAAACCCGCCCCAATGCCTTGAATTTTGTGTCCCCCTGGACTTCCTCCTGATAACACGGGACTATTGGCTGGTTCAACAGCGATCGCCTGAAAACTGGCTTTTCGTTGTTTGATGACTTCTGCCACACCGGTAATGGTTCCGCCGGTTCCCACACCAGCAATTAAAATATCAACCCGACCATTTGTATCTTCCCAAATTTCTTCGGCGGTGGTTAAGCGGTGAATTTCAGGGTTGGCGGGGTTATTAAATTGTTGCAACATATAAGCATTGGGCAGGGTTTCGACTAATTCCTGGGCCCGACGAATACAACCACTCATCCCTTCGCTACCTGGGGTTAATTCTAATTGCGCCCCATAAGCTTTTAACATCGCCCGACGTTCTTTACTCATGGTTTCGGGCATGGTTAAGATTAATTTATATCCTTTTGCTGCTGCTACCATCGCTAGAGCAATACCAGTGTTGCCGGACGTGGGTTCAACCAAGAGGGTTTTACCCGGAATGATTAAGCCTTCTCGTTCGGCTGCATTGATCATATTCACCCCAATTCGGTCTTTAACCGATGCAGCAGGGTTCATACCTTCTAATTTAACCACAATTTGGGCTTTACAACCTTCTGCTTGAGGAATACGATTTAATTGAACCAGGGGAGTGTGACCAATTAATTCGGTTACATTGTGAGCAATTTTCATAAGTTTTGTCTTGGTATACTCAATGACTTGTTCTTTGGTTTTAGTCTGTCATTTACTACTTCTCAGTATTTTTTATGGTTTCTTTATTTCTTTATTCTGTTAACCCATGTTAACCTCGTCATTGCCCATTGACTCCTGACTGACAAAATCAAGCTTTTTCTTTGTACAAAAATGATTCTTTTTTCAAAGCAGTTAACTCAAACAATTAAAATGCTGAAACAATATCGAACTCTCTTATTATTATTAATTATCAGTATTATAACCTCATTCACTATCTTTTTTTCTTCAGGTTCATTTGCATCTCCAACTTGCGTTTATCACCCAGAAGCTTACGAAGGAGTTAATCTATCAAATTTAGGCAATGAACTAGAAAAGACAGGATTATTAGGAGAAATTCATGGGGTCGTTCCTGAAGACAATATAGTTGTTTTATCGGTTCGTGATCCTAACAATTTTTTTGATTTTCAACACTTTTCTGTCATTCCTGGTAATAAGAAAACTCAAGATATTTTAAGTAAGGTAGGCAGACATGATAAAGTTTGTTTACAAGGCAAATTAGTTAAAAATCCTAGTCCTCAACCTCATATTGTAGTTAAATCTGCTGTGATTATGGAATCTTGGGATGGGTTAGTCGGATATGAGAATTATGAATATCAAGCAGATATACCAACGGAATTACAATATAAGAATAATGCAATTTTTAAAGTTCATGCAATTAATAATGAAGGTAAAATATTAGTTGTAGAGTATAAAGATAAAGTATTACCTATCTTTGTTGAAAATCCAGAATTAACTAAAGATTTATATAGAGGAGACTTCATTGATATTAGTTATAAAATACAATCTTGGCCAAGAAAACCAACTCACTTGAACTTAAATTTAAACGCTGAAAATCCTATTAAAATGGTGGATAAATTAGTTGCAAAACATGGAAAAGAAGAAACACTAACAGGAACATTAGTTAAATTTCCTCAAAATCCTCAAATCAAGTTTGATGTTTATGCAATAGAAGTGATGACACAAGGATTATCTCGTTATTATACTTTGGTAAATTTTGAAGATGCCAAAAAATTTGAAAACATTAGAGAAAAATTAGCTGAGATTTGGGACAATCAGTCAGATACGATAGAATCAGGTCGTAACTTTTTAATTAATCCTAACATAATCATTGAAGCGCAAGGGAAAATTAATATGATCTCTCCTCAACAAGCTAACCCTCAAATTCTTTTAGAAAATGCTGATAAAATTCAAGTTGCTAACTATTAGTTATAAAATCAACTTTATGATAAATATCAGTAAAATTTAGAGTAATATCATTCAACTTTAAATTGATGTTTTCATCTTCTTGATGATATTCTTGAAATAACCATTGTTTATTCCCTGTTTTGACAAACTTTTCTCCATAAATTTTAGTTTGACTGATTAAAACATATTCTTCAAAAGTATCAATGGTTCGATAAGCTGAGAATTTTCCTTCCTTATCATAATTTTCAGTGGAAGGGGATAAAACTTCCATAATTAAACTGGGGTTGAGAATGGTATCTTTTCGGTTTTCATAATAAATGGGTTCACCTTGAATAACCATAATATCAGGATAAGTAAAAATTCGTTTTTCTGGTATCCAGAGTCGAACATTTTCTACATAAACACGATAATCAAGTTTTTTGAAGGCAAAATGCAATTCAGCGTAGATATTGCCTACAATTTGGTTATGGTTCGTTGTTCCACCTGTCATGGGTATAATTTGTCCGTCGATATATTCACTTTTAAAATCTGCTTTTTCTTCCTGTTGTAAATAGTCTTCGATAGAAGGGGTCTTAATAGCAGTTGTTTGCATAACTCATTAAAGATTAACTCTAAATATCTCCATGATTGTATTTTATCAGAATTTTTATGAGCAGCGATCGCGACTTATTTCAATTACCCTAACTTGAGAAATTAGATATACTTATTCCAACTTTTTTATGTTTCTTCTGACATCCCTAGAGAGACGTTTGACGAAACGCCTCTACACAATATAGCATTTCCTGGACTCATGAGGTACACCTAAGATTCAACTTCTGAACTCCCGAACTCCTAACTCCTAAAACTAGAAGAGTTTGTACCTCATAAGTATGGGAACTGCTATACAATAATTAAAGATGTAAATAAGCTGCTTCTGCTTCAAGCTGACGGACTAAATAATCATTATTAGAGGATCTAGCGACTTCCAGACGATGTTGTAAACTTTTTCGGAGACTTTCCCGATGGGTTTGGATAGCCTGTGTTACAATTTCCTGACTAATTTTGTTCATAGTAAACATCCTGTTATTAGATTTTATGGTAGAAGCTATCTCTAACATACCATTTCATTCATGTTGTCTAAAGGTTGTTAAAAAATATTTATGGCATTGATCCCCATGATGCAACAGTCAAAAACAAAGGCGATTGCCCTATTAACAGACTTTGGCTTAGAGGATGGTTATGTAGGGATTATGAAGGGGGTTATCGCTTCAATTCATCCCTGTATACCTATTATTGACCTTACCCATAATATTGCGCCTCAGCAAATTTGGGCAGCTAGGTTTTGTTTAATGAATGCCTATCCGTATTTTCCCAAAGATACGGTATTTTTGGCAGTGGTTGATCCAGGGGTCGGAAGTCATCGACGCAGTGTAGCCATTGAGTGTTCCCAAGGGTATTTAGTAGGGCCTGATAATGGTTTATTTAGTGGTATTTTGGAACAAGATCCAGCCATAAAAGCAGTATCTTTAACCAATACTGATTATTGGCGAGATCCTGATGTCAGTTTTACCTTTCATGGTCGAGATATTTTTGCCCCAGTTGCTGCTTATTTAGCGTCTGGAGTTCCTCTAGAAGCATTAGGGGACAGTATTCCTATTAGTAGTTTAGTGAATTTTCCTTTAGCATCTCCCCATATTACAGAAAAAAAGATAGAAGGATCAATCCAATATATTGATCATTTTGGCAACCTAATTACTAATATTTCGTCTGACCAAGTAACAGATAAAAATTGGTCAATTAAGATAGACGATAAAATGATAGAATCTGCTTTAACTTATAGTGATGTTGCTCAAGGACACATAATACCATTAATTGGTAGTCATGGTTGGTTAGAAATTGCCATTAATGGAGGAAATGCACAAGAAAAGTTAAAACTACAATGGGGAGATAAGATCACAGTTATTTTGAAATAAATATCTATCATTTTAAATGAAAAATATGATTTTTAATAAAATTTTATCGGCAAAAGAGTGGGATTATATTTGGAAAAAATTTCGACAATATCCTCTAGCTATATTCGGAGTAATTACCCTCACAGTTATTATTATATCAGTGATTATTGTGCCGTTTATTTATCAAGTACCCATTGATAAAATTGATTTTTCTCAAGCTAGTGCTTTACCCAGTTTAAAACATCCTTTTGGTACTAATTCTCTCGGACAAGATATTTTGTCTAGAGTATTATTCGGTGGACGAATTTCTCTTACAGTGGGAATTTTAGCCATGTTAGTTGCTATTTTTTTAGGAACAACTATTGGGGCGATCGCAGGATTTTATGGAGGAATGATTGATAGTTTATTAATGAGATTAACAGACTTGTTTTTAGCTTTACCTCAGTTACCTTTATTATTATTAATTATCTATTTATTTAGAGAGCCTATAAAGCAAATTGCAGGGGGAGAATTGGGGATTTTCATATTAGTTGTAATAGTGATTGGTGGACTTAATTGGATGTCTGTAGCAAGATTGGTAAGAGGAAATATTTTAAAATTAAGAGAGATGGAATTTGTAAAAGCAGCAGTTACTTTGGGAGCTACTTCTCATCGTATTATTTTAATTCATCTTCTTCCTAATGTCCTAAGTATTATTATTGTAGCAGCAACTTTAGGGGTAGGAAATGCTATTATTACCGAGTCTACTTTAAGTTTTTTAGGCTTAGGATTTCCCCCTGATGTTCCCACTTGGGGACAGATGTTATTTCAGGCAAAAGATTATCTAACCACTTCTCCTCATATTGCTTTTTTTCCTGGGTTAGCCATCTTTTTAACTGTTTTAAGTATTAACTATATTGGAGATGGGTTACGCGATGCATTTGACCCAAAAAATATGAAATAATAAGGCTAAAAAATGCTATAGCAGTTGCCATTATTTAATTTACTTGGTTATTTATTCCTAAATGCCCCCCTCATTGGTGGTAAGTAAAGCGAAACAATCTTACACTAATACCCCGATTAATTTGGGGATCTAGCGATAGGAAACCAGCAAGGGGATCGCCTTAAGCCCCGCTCGTTGGTAATCATCCATGATCCCTTTAAAGTTTTTCCAATCCTTCTCAGATTCAATGCCAATACAGCCAGCCGTACCCGGAACATTGCGATCGGCATGGATTCCAAAGTCTCCCCTAGTAACACCCCCAACACTGACTAAGTGAGGGTTGATTTTGTAGAACTTAGGAGCAGCCCTTTCAAGGTGTTGATTTTGTTGCCTTATTTTGGGCTAAAATTTTAGCAGTAGAAATATGAGGTCGCTTAACAGGACGAGTCCGTTTCCTTTTTCGTCTAGTCT
>JASJDW010000217.1 GCA_030064955.1 Crocosphaera sp. | reverse complement strand
AATAAAATCAGATTTGTTAATGAACCTAAAAAACTTAAGTTAAGGGATTTACTGTTAGGATGGTCAGTTAATCCTCATCCGATCAATCCTTCTGCTTATTTTTATCATAAATCTCTACACGATATAATTGGATTATATGATATTAATGATCATTATACAATGGATATAGATTTTTTATTTCGAGTTGTGCAAAAAGCTAATATTAAATATGTAGATGAAATTTTTGGCAACTATCGTTATATTCCTGGTACAAAAACTTTTAAAGATCGCAGAAAAGGTCAAGGAAAGTCAAGGTTTGAACCTTTATTTCAAACCTATTATCAACAATTATCTTCTTTAGAAAAGGTAGAGTTTGCCATTAAAGAATTTTGGTTAAAAAGAGTTATGGCTAAGATCAAACATTTTATTAAACATCCTAATAAATTTCTTCCCTATTTACTTAGAAAAACTAATTAGTATAAGTTCAGTTCTTTAACTGCTTGCTTAACTCTCTCATAGTTTGCTTCCCAAGAGTATTCTTGTTTAACTAATTCATAAGCATTGTTTCTTAATTCTAAACTTAGGGAAGGTTGTGACCAAAGTTGTTCTATTCCTTCGATTATTTCTTCTATCGTATCTCTAATTAATAGATGCTTACCATCAATTACTTCTATTCCTTCTGCCCCTTTTTGGGTACTAATCACGGGACAACCCGAGGCAAAAGCTTCTACTATTTTTAAGCGAGTTCCACCTCCGTGTAACAGGGGAACAACCATAACATTAGCAGAGGCCACATAGGGTTGTACTTCTGGAACACTTCCTGTAACAATAATATCTGAATCTTTTTCACTGATTGCTAACATTTTTTCGGTAGGGGTTCGTCCTACTAATAATAATTGACAATCTGGATAATTTTGTTTAATTTTGGGATAAATTTTATCAATTAATAATTCAGCAGCAATTTTATTCGGATAATAGGAAAGTTGACCTAAAAAGAGTATGGTATGGTCTTCATTTTTAACTGTTTCAATTGGTTCATATTCTTTTTTAAAAGCTTTTACATAGTTATCAATATTAACCCCATTAGGAATCACATAAAGAGGAGTTTGTTTACCATACATTTCTTGGCAAAGTTGTACATCATCTTCACTACAAAGCCAAACTTGATCCACTCGATCAGTAAACTTTTTTTCCATTCCCCTTAAATGGGAGGTTTGAATTTTTGCTTTTAGTTGACTTCTAAGACTTTCTTGAGATCGATCCGGTTGGGCTGATAAATGGGCTTCAATGTTATGATTATCTAAAATAGTGCGACAGGGAAACTGTTTAACCACTGATAAGTAACGGTATGACCAAACTTGTTCAAAGATAACAAGATCGGGTTGAAACTCTGCCATGAGTTCAGCTAATTTTTTGGCAGTAAAACGACAATAAGGCCAGTCTGCATCTGGATCACCAATAGGCCGTAACCACCATAACCGTCGTTCTAACTCTTCCCAACCTGTTCTTGTGTCATCAACGTTATAATGTTTCCAAAGGTCAACCCCAGGCAAAGAATCGTATTTAGGAGTCCAGTTAGCTGCGGAAAAAACAGCTACAGAACCAAATTTCATCATTACATTCATATTTTGCCAGTTCCGTAGGGAAACTCCGCTTTTGATGGGAATAGGAACTTCTTTGGTAATAAATAAGGTTTTGATGGTCATACCGTCGATGATTGAGGGAATGTTGAGATTATAGTAACTTGACCAGTATATCTTTAACAGCGGGGGGAAGTTGACGCATAATTTTTCCTTTTTCTCCATCCACTGCTACCAAGGTAACTTTTCCAGTGACATGAACTTGTTGGCGATCGCTTGATTCAATGCGACAATCCCAATACATCCGAACTCCTTTCATTTCTGCCATACGAGTTTTGACGATCGCTATTTCTCCTAACTGCAAGACTCGATGATACCGCAAAGATAATTCCACCACTGGTAATTCACATCCTAATTTTACCAATTCGGCAAAATCGATGCCCATAGAACGAAGACATTCGACTCTAGCGGTTTCTATCCAAGTGATATAAGTCCCATGCCAAACAACCCCTGCATAGTCGGTATGATGGGGTTGTACCCTAACCGAATACTCAAACCACTTTTCTGTGGTTGCTTTGAGGGGACTTTTGGGGGTGATAGCGGTAGTGGGGGGAAGTTGGGGAGACGCTTGTGAAGAAGACAAGGGATTAAACTCTCATAGATTTTTGGCTGACTTGTTGTAATTTTATCAAAAAAAATGAATCCATCATCTGTGATCGGGTTACTCAATTTTAGTAATTGAGTTCGTTCTAGGATCAACAATTTTACGGCCAAGTCCTGCAAATTTAATAGCTAAGTTCGTTTTTTTTCCTGACCCTAAGACATGGGTAATTTCCCCTTCTCCAAAACTATGATGAATGACGCGATCGCCTACAGTCCATTGGGTATTAGTTTGGCTAGACGCTGGTGTCTTTCGCTGAATTTTTCTCACCGTTGGACGAACATTACTATTAACTAGGTCTTGAGGAATTTCTTGCAAGAATTGTGAGACTGTTTTCATTTCTTTTGATCCCCAAACATATCTTTCTCTGGCGTGGGTAATAAATAATTGTTCTTGGGCGCGAGTAATCCCTACATAACATAATCTTCGTTCTTCTTCTAGGGATAAAGGATCGTTTAAACTACGAATATGGGGTAACGTTCCTTGTTCTAAACCCACTAAAAAGACAATGGGAAATTCCAAGCCTTTCGCAGAGTGTAAGGTCATTAAAGAGACTTTTTCTTGTCCTTCATCCAGGTTATCTAAATCCGAAGCTAGAGACGCATTGGTTAAATATCCTTGTAAACTGGTGTCTTCACTATCTTCTTGATATTGAGCGATCGCACTGTATAATTCATAAATATTTTCAAGTCTATTGTCAGCTTCTTCGGTTCCTTTTTGTTTAAGATCATCAACGTATCCTGATAGTTCCATTACTTGATCAAACAGTTCTGTTGCTGAATTTTTCGTCAATTTTTCTTGCAGTTCTTTAATCATATTGGCAAATTTATTAACAGATTTTGCTGCCCTTCCTGCTAAGGTTTTAACCGATGTTTCATCACTAATAATTTCCCATAAAGGGATTTCTAACTCTTGGGCTGCTTTTAATAGAGAATCAATGGATGTTTTCCCAATTCCTCGACGGGGTGAATTAATTACCCTCAGTAAACTAACCGTATCAAAAGGATTGACAATTAACCGTAAATATGCCAGAGAATCTTTAATTTCTTGACGGTCATAAAACTTAAATCCTCCAACAATTGTATAGGGAATATTATTACGAATTAAATTATCTTCAAAGGGTCGAGATTGAGCATTAACACGATACAATAGGGCAAAATCTCCCCAATTTAATTCTGGATTTATTTCAACTAATTCTTGAATTTTATTAACAACAAAATCAGCTTCTATCCGTTCATCTTCTGCTTTATAACAATAAATTTCTTCCCCTTCTCCTCTGGTGGGGCGCAAAATTTTATCAATGCGTTGACTATTATTTTCAATCAGTTGATTGGCTGCTTGTAATATCGTTTCTGTGGAGCGATAATTCTCTTCTAATTTTACCATTGTTCTTGTATCTTCATCCGGTAAACCATCCCCAAAATCTGATTGAAAATTCAGTAAAATCGTAAAATCTGCCATCCGAAAACTATAAATTGATTGATCGGCATCCCCTACGACAAAAATAGAGCGATTTTCCCAATTCCATTCATTTTTACGATCTTCTCCATTGGTAGTTAATAGTTGAATCAAATCGTATTGAATACGGTTTGTATCTTGATATTCATCCACTAAAATATGTTTAAATTGAGAATGCCAATAGCCCAGAATTGATTCATTTTGTTGAAATAAGCGGACAGGAATCAAAATCAAATCATCAAAATCTAGAGCATTATTAGCTGCTAATTGAGTTTGATACTCGTTATAAACTTCAGCAATAACCCTACCTTTTGCATAAGAATTTTCTTTTAAATAAGCTTCAGGAGATAAGCCTAAATTTTTGGCATTACTAATTGCATAACGCACATTTCTAGGATTAAATTTTTTATCATCTAAATTAAACTGTTTGAGAACAATATTTTTGACTAAACTTTGAACATCAGACTCATCAAAAATAGAAAAATTACGCTCCCATTTCCGCTTTCTTTCATCTTGGTATTTATTGATATCATAGCGAAGAATCCTAGCACATAAACTATGAAAAGTCCCAATCCATAACTTTTTTGTCGTTTTCTTATAAACTTGAGAAAGTAACCGTTTTTGATCGTATTCGGGTAAAGAATTAAACGGTTGACCGTGCTGCTTTAAAGCCATTTCTTGAGCAAATAACCGCTCAAGTCTATCTTTCATCTCTCGGGCTGCCTTATTGGTGAATGTTACTGCTAGAATCGACTCAGGATCAACTTGATAGTGGGTAATGAGGTGTGCAATTCTATAGGTGAGAGCGCGGGTTTTCCCTGAACCAGCACCAGCCACCACTAAAAGGGGTCCACAGAAATGTTCAACAGCAATACGTTGTGAGGGGTTGAGTTGAGAGAGAAAATTAACAGAGGCATTCATAAAACGTTACTATAAGGTGACATACCTGAACTATATTGATTTTATCTTCTACTATTCCATAACAGAGATTACCTTATATCAATTTCCTAAAGTTTTGCTCCACATCCCTGTAGGGGTCAACGGCCGTTGACCTCCACAATAGGAACATCTGTAGGCCGAGTTGATAAAAATGGTATTAGACTGATTTCAAAGCCATCTCAGCCGTATTAACCTGAAGAGAAACACCGATTTGAAAGACTTATCGGCAACCCGCGATCAAGTATAACTACCTAGCTTAACATATTAAGCAAAAAAAAAATTTTTGATTAGGGCAAATTTAGTGAATCAAAATGGAAATTCTCCCTTACAATAGAGATAGCGGAGACGAAGGTTTCCGTTCACTCCTCACACCACACTCCGCCCGGCATTAGTTCGGGCGGTTTCTTATGGAAGAAAACCTAACCCCATCTCAATACTTGTAACAATCTAGAGAGTTTTGAGTATGGTAAAATTCTAGGGTATTCTAGATAAACATGAGCAATCAAAGGAATTCATAATATGTCAGCTGCCGCTCCAGTTACAGATAGTAGTTTTAAAGCAGATGTTTTAGAGAGCGATGTTCCCGTTCTTGTGGATTTTTGGGCTCCTTGGTGTGGTCCTTGTCGTATGGTCGCCCCCGTTGTGGATGAAATAGCCGACCAATACGCAGGTCAGGTTAAGGTGGTCAAGCTCAACACTGATGAAAATCCTAACACTGCTAGTCAATATGGTATTCGTAGTATCCCGACTCTGATGATTTTTAAGGGAGGTCAACGAGTAGATATGGTGGTTGGGGCTGTTCCTAAAACAACCCTAGCTTCTACACTGGAAAAATATCTTTAAGTTTTGAGCAAATATCAAGACTGGATTTGACGAGGTAAACTCAAGATAGTTTGCCTCTTTTTGATTCTATTTGAAAAACAATTGTTGTTGCACAATTTCAGCGATTTTCTGAGCAGCCCCTGGTTGACCTCTAACTTGTAATAAACGATGATGAATCTGACTGAGTTTTGAGGGATTATCTAACCAATCTAACACCAAGTTAGCTACTGCCTCAGCTTGCAATTCTCCTTTTAATTCTGGCACGATTTCTTCTTTTGCCCAAATATTTGGCCAAGCAAATAAACGATCGCTTTTTACTACCCTCGCATTAATTAATTTGGCTAACTGACTCCCGACTAAGGGTAAATTAGCTAAAATTCCTGGAATTCCGTCCCAGGTTCGCATCGCGTCTAGTTGTTGAGTGGGGAGTAAAACAATCATGGGAATGCCTAAAGCTCCTAATTCCGCCGTATTCGCTCCCACTGTGGTTAAAGCTAAGCAACATTGCTGAAGGTGTTCATGGGCAGGAAATTGACTGATTAATTGGATGCTTAACCCTGTTTTCGTTTGTAAATAATATTTCTCTTCCCTATCTTCCTGTTTCACTCTTAATTTAGCACTGACACCCCCCATTTTCATCACAAAGGGATTGTGGTGGGGATCGGCAAAGTTGGCTAATGTCGCTCTGTCTATCGTGGGTGCGATAGGTAAAATAAAACGAGTTTCAGGTTTGTATTGATAAATTTGTTGGGCAATGGCTAGGCATAAGGGAACTCCTTGGGTTAATTTTCCTGCTTTTGAACCGGGTAAAATGCCAATTACTGGCTTAGCAGCCATTTCTACAAAATTCAAGGAAATGGGGGAAAAATCCGCCATCAAATCCCCAACAACACTTAATTTGTGTTGATAAGACTCAGGAATAGCCTCAATGACTTTCTGGTTCATCACGACAAAATAATCTAACCAACGATACCATCTGGCTTCCCACTCCGCGTAAATTACGGTACGGTATCCTAATCGTTTCCCAATCATCAGGGGATAAAACTGATCTCCCCCTAAGAATAAGACAACCCCTTGCTCTCGCCAATGCCAATTATCGGCGGTTTTTCCCCATAAAAGAAAAGAAAAAAACTGTTCACTGGACTGAACTCGATCTACTTCAGGATAACCACGAGCGATGGCTGCTTCTTGCCCTGTACTATGGGGACAAGGGGATAACATCACTGAAATTCTCGTTTGAGCAGAATTATCCCCTAATTGTTTCCTCAACGCTTTAACCACAGGGCGAACCCAGGTAGTGATTTCTCCTGGCCCATTGGAAAGAATGAGAATATCAATCGCTTTCATTCCTCTTGCCAACGGGAGCGAACAGAGAGTTTCGGTCCAGGTTGACTCCGGGAACGGGAACGACGGCGCACAAATCTGCGGTTGGACTCAGGGCTAGGGCGTCGATAGTAACTGGAACGGTTGTTGTCTCCAGGTTCTTCATAAATTTCGAGATAAAGGGTTTGACCCACTTGTTTAGCTGCGATCGCTAACACTGTTTGGATTGCCTGGATATTCCGTCCCCCTCGTCCATAAATTCGTCCTTTATCCCCTTCATCAACGGCTAATCTAATCCAAACTCGTTGAGTGCTATTAATCTCTTCACAGTCAACCTTAAGGGAGTCTGGAGAATCTAATAAGGGTTCAATTAAAAATCCAATGAGTTTTAAGTAGTTAGGGCGGACAGAATAGGATAAATTAGAAGTATCAATCGATTTAACCATTAACTTGTTCAAATACTTTCGCTTTTTCTAAAATACTGCGCACGGTATCGGTGGGTTGCGCTCCTTGTTTTAGGCGGGTCACAATGGCGGGAACGTTTAATCGAGTTTCATCGGTTCTGGGATTATAAAATCCTAACTCCTCTAAGGGACGACCATCCCGACGACTGGCACTATTAATAGCAACGATTCTATAGCTTACTTCTCGCTTTTTGCCGTATTTTTTTAATCGTAATTTAATCATCTCGATTGCCTTGACTGTTAATTAGATAATGAGTGGTTTTATGTCTGACTCGAACTCCTTATTATAGCATGGTTTGCTTTGTTTAACTCATATCTTGCACCTTCGATGAAATTTGCTAGTTTGTAAGTGTTTAGGTACCTCGCGCGTTCCCAAGGCGAGGACACCTCGCCGGGGTCGCTCGTCTATCAGCCGTC
>JASJDW010000216.1 GCA_030064955.1 Crocosphaera sp. | reverse complement strand
TTAGGAGTTCAGGAGTTTAGAAGTTTAGGAGTTTAGAAGTTTAGGAGTTCAGGAGTTTAGAAGTTTAGGAGTTTAGGAGTTTAGGAGTTCAGAAGTTGAATATTAAGTGTACTTCATGAGTCCAAGAAATGCTATAAGTTAGTCTTGGACTGTTTTAGTTAATTTTGTGCATTAAAGTAGGGTGGGTTAGACGGCTATAATTAAGGTTATCACAGGAATATAACAATCCGTCGTAACCCACCATTTTAGTTGAAACAGTCCACTCTGTTATCCATGTAACAGACTAAAGGTCTTTATTAGTTAAATCTTGAAGGAGATAGGTATCAAGTTGATGATCTTCCCCTGGAAGTGTTGATTCAATATCACCAATTTCTTCTACATAGTTATTGATTAACGTATTAATTTGAGCAGCATTTAATAAGGTCATATTTTCAACTGATTGTTCAAGAACATTCGTCAGCTTTTTCTCAAACTGCTGTTTAACCCACATCTGTGAACGTTGTATTTCATCTGTTGGTTCACTTTGATAACATTTCTGCACACAAGCAAGCATAAATCCCCATGCTGCTAAGTCACCGAGTTTTTCACTGAATACCTCCCGTAACATTTTCTTGTCGTTTTGAGATAGATCTTTGCGATTAACCTTCTCTAGACAAGACTTAGCTGTTTTTTCCAACTGAGTGCTAATGTCTGAAGCGTCCAACAAATCATTAAAAGACTTGCATAGATTAGAGGTATGGTATAAACTCAATAATCCTAAATAGTTTCGTACGGTTTCAGTTGGCCCTTCAAAGATGCGAAGTATGCGAGCATCTCTTAGAATTTGGGGAGCAAGATTAGGTTCAATATAACCTCGTCCACCTAACAGTTGAACAAGGTTATCTGCCGTTTGCCACATTAATTCAGGAGGGATAACCTTTGCTGTTAAGTATGCTTCTTGAGGGACAGGTGTTCCTTCATCTAGCCATCGAGTGATAATGTTCACTAAGCATTCAACAGCAGTAATTGCTGCTGTTATATCACTAAGACGTATCAAGGTTATGTATTTATCAACGAGCTTATCTTTGCCAATCATATCAATAGAACGACGACTGGCATAACGAAGCATCAGTTGAGCGCAACGTTGCATTCCTCCTACACAAGTTGCGGCGATCGTTAATCTTCCCAGTTGCATTGCATCTTGCGCTATCTCAAAACCTGAGCCAATTTCCCCCAAAATATGATCATGGGTAACTGGTACTTGTTCGAGATAGATTGCATTCTGAACCATCCCTCTCATTCCCATTGTTAGAGCTTCTGGGCCTTGTCGTAATCCCTTTGCATCTTCTGGTATGGTAAATGCTGTCACTTTAGGTAATTTGCCCTTTTCTTCTACGATATTAGCAAATACATTGATAACACTTGACCAAGAAGCTGAACCACTCCACAGTTTAGTTCCACTGAGTAGCCATTCTCCGTTACCCTTGGGGGTAGCTTGGGCTTTGATTTTCCTTGGATTTGAACCTGCACCTGGTTCTGTAAGAGCAAAAGCAGCTAACTCTCTTCCTTGAGCGAGGGAACTCAAATATCTTTGTTTTTGTGACTTATTTCCATACTTTAAAATCGGATAAATTCCTAGCACATTACTTAAGCCAACAAATAAGGCTAAATTGAGATCAATGGCTGCAACTTGTTTCATAATTTGAAACATTTGACTGTAGCTCAATCCCAGACCACCATCCGATTTCGGTACAATCATTCCCAATAAACCTTGTTTACCAAAGTCTAAAACAATATGAGGGGTTATAGATCGTCTTTGATCGATTAATTGGGAGTTAATTCGTCTGGGTGCATAGTCGCGAAGCCAATTAATTACTTGTTTTGTAGATTGCTCACTATCTTGAACTAATTCTGATTCTAATAAGGACATTGCATTAGCCTTTATTCTAATTACCTATATTTTATCTTAATAATTGAAAAACCAGAAACACAAAAAGAAGACCCCAACTTCTATAAATTGAGGGGTCGCTCCGCGCTCCTAATGGCGGGAATTTTTGTGTTTCACCGCTGATTTTTTTACTGATATGTTATAATTTAAGTAAGATATATTTAAAAATCCTTCTAATGCTAGTCACTCAATGTATACAAATTAGAGGCTTAACAGCAGAGCAGTATGAAATACTGCGCTATCAGTGTCGTTTAGCCAAAAATATGTATAATGTGGGTTTATATAGCGTTAGGCAGTTTTTCTTTGCTGAAAACCGCTTCTTAGCTTATGAATCCAACTATCATTATTGCAAAGATAATGAGAACTATGGTTTGTTGCATTCTCAAGTAGCGCAACAATGTCTCAAGTCAGTTGATGAAGCTATGTCAGGCTTTTTTAAGCTTTTAGGAATGAAAAAAGAGGGTAAACTCGGAGTGAGAGTTTCCTTACCTCACTATTTAAACAAAGAAGGTTATTTCCCTTTAGTCTATCCTCAACCCTACCTTAAGGAAGGAACCATACAGTTTTCAGTTTCTAACCAGTTTCGCAAGAATTATAGAGAGCGAACAGGAAAAGTCTTTAAAGCCTTTAGATTCCCAATTCCCCCGATGTTAAAGGGGAAAAAGATTCATGAATTTAGGATTATTCCTAAATATAACGCTCGTTATTTTGTTGCTCAATTTGTCTATGAAATTAAGGAAGAAATAGAAGAAAATCTAGATAAAAATCAATGTCTTAGTTTGGATCTCGGACTCAACAATTTAGTGGCAGCTATTGATACAAATGGGTCGTCATTCTTAGTGGATGGACGAAAACTAAAATCAATTAATCAATGGTACAATAAGCAGCTAGGGTTATTACAGTCTCTAAAAGATTTACACGGGATAAAAAGATTAACCAATAAAATGGCAAAGTTAATCTTAAAGCGAACCCATCAAGTGAATGATTATCTGAAAAAAACAGCGAGGTTAGTGATTAACTACTGTTTAGAACATAAGTTAGGCACATTAATTGTTGGAGTCAATGAAGGCTGGAAAACGAAGATAAATATTGGCAAAGTCAATAACCAGAATTTTGTCCAAATTCCTTTTCATGCTCTTAGAGAAAAATTAGCCTACTTGTGTAAAAGATATGGAATTAATTACATTGAACAAGAAGAATCCTATACCAGTCTAGCTAGTGCATTAGATTTAGATAATCTCCCAGAATATAATGCAGATAACCCACAAACTTATCAATTTTCAGGGAAAAGAATTAAGAGAGGTTTGTATCGGACTAAAGATAAAAAATTAGTCAATTCAGATATTAATGGTTCTGCTAATATCGGACGTAAAAGTAAAGCCGATCTCTTTGAAAAGAGAGATGTATTAGAGGGGCTTTTGGACGCTCCAATGCGATACTTTATCGTGTAAAAAATCCCCAAGTGCGCGAACTTGGGGTAGTTCAACAGCATTAGCCCAGGAGAACTTTAATCTTGTGTTGTCATTCTGTTAAAAATCAATAGCGGATACGAGGGTCAATGTAAGCATTAATTAAATCAATTAAAATACTAACCACCACTACGATCGCCCCAAAAAAGACCATAATACCTTGTACGGTAGGATAGTCTCGCACTGCGATCGCCTCATACAATCGGTTTCCTAACCCTGGCCAGGAAAAGGTCACTTCCGTTAATACTGCACCCCCCAACAAGGCAGCAAACGTCAAGCCTAAGACGGTAATAACAGGGATCAGAGCGTTTTTAAGGGCATGGGCCAACAAAATTCGCCTTTCGGGGATACCTCTTGCTCTAGCAGCTTCTACGTAGTCTGCTTGCAACGTTTGTCGTAAGTTTACCCTTACCATGCGCTCAAAAATCCCACTTAACAGTAAACCCAAGGTAAAACAGGGTAAAATCAGGTAGTAAACTGTGGTGAAAAATTGCCCCAAATTACCACTCAACAGGCTATCAAGGGTATAAATGCCCGTCCAGCCACTAGGAGGGGTTTGATTGAGGGGAAAACGGGTTCCTAGAGGAAACCAACGCAACTGTACTGCAAAAATTAACTGAAACACCATTCCCACCCAAAAAATGGGCAAGGAATAAGTAATAATACCAAACAGTCGCCCACTAACATCAATGGGGGTGTTGGGGCGAGATGCGGACAAAATACCGATAGTCACTCCAATGGCGATCGCTACTACCATACTATAAAAGGTCAGTTCAGCCGTAGCCGGAAAATGTTGACCAATAATCTCCCAAACAGACTGGCCTTGACTGGTAATAGAGGTTCCGAGGTTAAAACTGAGGAGTTGCCCTAAATACGCAAAATATTGCAACCATAGAGGTTTATTTAGCCCTAAACTCTCCCTTAAGGCTTCTTTTGTTGCTTCTGGCGCACGATTTCCTAAAATAGCATCTGCCGGATCCCCAGGAGTTGCCCGTAACAGCAAGAAAACCAACGTAACAATGGTCCACACCATCAAAGGGGACAGAAGAAGACGAGCAGCTATATAGTATTGTATTGCTTTAGAACGGGACATTATGGGCAATAGTATAAGCGTTACATTATTATTAACTTTAAATGAGACAATTGGTCAAGCTATTTTTGAACTTTAATCATTATCTGTTCCATCTTCATCATGATTATCAAACTCTTGACTAAATAAATTCTCTCCTATTTTTAATTCCTGTTTAGATAGTTTCAGTTGTTTCCAAAGATCTTTGATTTTATGATAAGCTTGTCCGGGTTTGATTTTTCCAGCGGTTTCTAGGTTGCAAATATAGCTAACTTCTTGAGCAAACTCTTGTAAATTAGCATTAAAAAGTACATTTTCCGGCTTTACTTCCCCGCGATAGGGATAACGGGGATACAAGAATTCATCTTTATCTTGATTTGATGCCATAATGGCTATTCCTCAAGGATAGTTGAAACGGGTTTCACCATAACTATAATTAAGATCATACTGTAATTTCTAATCTATTGATGAACTATCATGAGAAAGTGATTCACTATACAAAGGGTAGTTTATATCACAGTGCCAAACTGTATTCAAACTGTATTAATTAATCAGATGAAATTCGCTTTCAGTCAAGGTTTCAACGTATTTGTCACCCCGTGAGCCAACGACATTTGACCACACCCAGAATAATGCAGGTTAGGGCAGGTTCGTTTGTAGAGAATATTATCCCCCATGAATTTTTGCCATTCATCCATTGTTAAATTGCGCCATACCTTTTGGCAAACCATGTCAGCTAGAGTTTGAGTACTGGTAATCCACAGATGGATGGTGTTATCGTAACTTCCAGAAGCCACTGTCTTGCCATCTGAACTAAATGCCACCGACGTAACACTCTGGTCGTGTCCTTGTAAAACAATGGGTTCTTCATCTAGTTGACTCAGATTCCACAGCCTGATGCTTCGGTCATAACTACCTGATGCCAACATTTTTCCATCTGGACTAAATGCTAGTGAACCCACCCAAGTGTTGTGACCCCTCAAAATTTTGAACAACTTGGGTTCTGCATCAAGCTGTTCTATTTTCCATAGCCTGATTGTTTTATCTTCACTGCTGGATGCTAATATTTCTCCATTGGGGGGGCTAAATGCCACTGACCAAACCCGACCTTGATGATCCTTCAGAATAATTGGGTCTGAGTCAGGTTGTTCTAATTTCCATAATCTGATTGTTTTATCATCACTGCCAGATGCCAACATCTTTCCATCTGGACTAAATGCTACCGAGGTAACGCTATCTTCATGACCTCTTAGGATTATGGGAGCTTTATCGAGCTGTTTCAAGTTCCATAAGCGTATTGCTTTGTCATTTTTCCCAGTACCCGATGCCAAAATATGACCATCTGGACTGAACGCCACCGCACTCACGCCATCCTCGTGACCACTAAGAATTTTGGGTGACTTATCGAGCTGTTTCAAGTTCCATAAGCGCACAGTTTTGTCTGCACTGCCCGAAGCCAGCATTTGTCCATTGGGATGAAAGGCAACTGAGCGCACCTCATCTGTGTGATCACTAAGAACTTTAAGTGGTTCATGGGGCTGCTCTAGATTCCATAAGCGCACAGTTTTGTCCTTACTGCCCGAAGCCAGCATCTGCCCATTGGGACTAGAGGCAACTGCTAAAATATTCTCTGCATGGTCTTTTAGGACTTGCGGTGCAGCACTAGGCGGACGCAGATCCCAAAGCCTCACAGTATAATCCCCACTGCCCGATACTAGCATTTGTCCATCTGGACTGAATGCTAATGAATGAATGTCAAAATAATGACCTTTGAGTACTTTGGGTTCTCGATCGGGTTGTTGTAGATTCCAAAGCCTGACAGTCTGGTCGTCACTACCCGATGCTAGAATCTTCCCATCTGGGCTAAATGCCACTGTCCGAATTCTTTCTTTGTGTCCTTCGATAACTTTAGGAGCGGTTGTCTTTGACTGGCTCAGATCCCAGAGCCGAATAGTCCAGTCATCACTACCCGATGCTAGAATCTTTCCATCTGGACTAAATGCCACTGTTCTGACAATGTTTTCATGTCCATAGCGAACTGTGGGTTCTGAAGTTGGCTCCCCTAGATTCCAAAGTCTGATGCTTCTGTCATCACTGGCAGATGCTAAAGTTTGACCATCTGGACTGAAGGTAATTGCTCTCACAATATTTTTGTGACCTGTGAGGACTATCGGCTCGGTATCTGATTGAAACAGATGCCAAAGCCTAATAGTTTTGTCGTGACCACCAGAAGCCAGAGTTTGACTATCTGGACTAAAGGCAACAGATGTCACCTGCTGCTTGTGTCCTTCCAGAACTGTGGGTATGATTTGCTGTTGACGCAAATCCCAAAGCCTAATAGTTTTATCGTTACCACCAGAAGCCAGAGTTTGATTATCTGGACTGAAGGTTATTGAGTTGACTATACCCTTGTGACCCTCAAGCTTTTTGGGAAGAGATTTATCTTCTAGGTTCCACAGGTAGATGATGCCGTCAAAATCGCCAACAGCCAATATTTTGCCATCTGGGCTTAAAGCCACCGAGAAAATAGGATTAGAACACTGCAAGATATTACTGAAATAACGAGCACTCAGTATTTCACGCAATGCCTCATCAACTTTATCACTCACCTGGCACCGTGCATCTTGTTGGTTAAAAAGATATGCTTGACGTGCTAATAAAGCAGCCAGTTCATCTTGCCTGCGCCTTTGTTGACGCAATGCCTGGGCTGGTAAACCCTGCATGATAGCCAGATTACGGCGATTGCGTTCCTGTTTCAGTTTTTTTTCCCATTCTTTTTTCTTTGACTGTATCCTTGTCCAATTTAATATTGGTTTAGCCAAGAAATCGTGAAAAATTTCATAACGTTTTTGTTTTTTCTCTGAAGGCTGCTTGGGCAAAGAGCCAACTGGGCGTACAATACGTTGTTTTCCGCTAGCTAGTTTTTCCAGCAAGTCAGCAATTTGTTCTGCATCGACTCCTATAGTCTTTGACAGATCGAAGACAGGATATGTAATTTTAGTACCACCTGGAGTTACCAAATATTGAAAAATACTTGCTGCAAGGTCTAGTTCACTAAGCTGTTAAGCATTTAAACCACGTTAACAGAATTTCCTTTATTTTTAAGTTTACGATTCCATTTAATAATAAGTTCTCCTTCGTTTAAGAGTCTATGTAATAAAAACTCTAACTCTTCAATTGATTTGAAAA
>JASJDW010000215.1 GCA_030064955.1 Crocosphaera sp. | reverse complement strand
GATATTCAAGAAGGCAGTACCGTTAAAGCCACTGGAAAAATTGCTCAGGTTCCCGTTGGGGACGCAATGGTGGGTCGGGTGGTAGATTCCCTGGGTCGTCCTATCGATGGTAAAGGAGATATCAATACCACAGAAAGTCGTTTAATCGAATCTACGGCACCTGGAATTATTGCCCGTAAATCCGTCTGTGAGCCAATGCAAACAGGGATTACAGCTATCGATGCCATGATTCCTATCGGTAGGGGCCAACGGGAATTAATTATCGGTGACCGTAAAACAGGAAAAACAGCGATCGCTATCGACACCATCATTAACCAGAAGTCAGAAGACGTAATCTGTGTTTATGTGGCCATCGGTCAAAAGGCTTCTACGGTGGCTCAGGTGATCGGTACCTTAGAAGAAAAAGGCGCAATGGATTACACCATTGTGGTTGCAGCTAACGCCAACGACCCGGCAACGTTACAGTATCTTGCCCCTTACACCGGAGCAACCTTAGCCGAATACTTCATGTACAAAGGGAAAGCCACCCTGGTTATCTACGATGACCTTTCTAAACAAGCTCAAGCTTACCGTCAATTATCCTTGTTACTGAAACGTCCCCCTGGACGCGAAGCTTATCCTGGCGACGTTTTCTATATCCACTCTCGCTTATTAGAACGGGCGGCTAAACTCAGTGATGCTCTCGGTGCTGGTAGCATGACTGCGCTGCCCATCATTGAAACCCAAGCTGGGGACGTATCCGCTTATATTCCCACTAACGTTATTTCTATCACCGACGGACAAATCTTCTTATCCAGTGACCTGTTTAACGCAGGTTTCCGTCCCGCCATCAACGCCGGGGTTTCGGTAAGTCGGGTGGGTTCGGCAGCCCAAACCAAAGCCATGAAACAGGTGGCAGGGAAGTTAAAGTTAGAACTGGCTCAGTTTGCTGAGTTAGAAGCCTTCTCTCAGTTTGCCTCTGACTTAGACGCTGCCACTCAGGCCCAGTTAGCCCGTGGTCAACGGTTACGTCAAATCCTCAAACAACCTGAAAACTCTCCTTTAGCAGTGTGGGAACAGGTCGCTGTTGCTTATGCAGGACTCAATGGCTATATTGATGAAGTCCCTGTAGATAAAGCGACGGAATTTGCTGCTGGTTTAAGGGAATATATCGCCACCAGTAAGCCCAAATACCCTGAAATCATCAAGAGTGAGAAAAAACTCACCGACGAAGCAGAAAGCTTGCTCAAAGAAGCGATCACAGAATATAAGCAAGCCTTTGGAGCTTAAGGGAATGAGTTGATTGAGTCCAGTCAGTGGTTAATCTTGACCACTGACTCAATGATCAAGGTAAGCACAGATCAATAATCACAGAACATTATGCCTAATCTTAAAGCAATTCGCGATCGCATTCAGTCGGTCAAGAATACAAAAAAAATTACTGAAGCGATGCGTCTGGTGGCCGCAGCTAAAGTCCGTCGGGCGCAAGAACAAGTTATCGCCACTCGTCCCTTTGCTGATGCTTTAACAAACGTTCTCTTTAACTTACTCAACCGTTTAAAGTTCGGAGACGTTAATTTAGCATTGCTGCAACAAAGAGATGTAAAAACCGTCGGTATTGTAGTTGTTTCTGGCGATCGTGGTTTATGTGGCGGTTATAACGGCTATGTTATCCGTCGGGCCGAACAACGGATTAAAGAGTTAAAAGAACAAGGAATTGATTATCGTTTAATTACTGTAGGCCGCAAAGCCACTCAATATTTTTCTCGTCGGGAAGCCCCTATTGAGAACAAATATACAGGGTTAAACCAGATTCCCACTGCTGATGAAGCAGCCAGCATTGCGGATGAACTTCTTTCCTTGTTTTTCTCAGAAACTGTTGATCGGGTAGAATTAATTTATACTCGTTTTGTTTCTTTGATTAGTTCTCGTCCTGTGGTGCAAACCTTAGCACCATTGACCATGCAAGGATTAGAGACAGAAGACGACGAAATTTTCCGTCTGATTACCCGTGAAGGTAAATTGCAAGTGGAACGGCAAACTGTAACCCAAACCATGACCAGTTTCCCCCAAGATATGATCTTTGAACAAGATCCCGTACAAATCTTGGATGCTCTGTTACCTTTGTATATCAATAACCAGTTACTCCGAGCGTTACAAGAGTCGGCTGCTAGTGAGTTAGCTGCAAGAATGACCGCTATGAGTAATGCGAGTGACAATGCAGGTCAGTTGATTGGCACACTAACTTTATCCTACAACAAAGCGCGCCAGGCTGCTATTACTCAACAGTTAATGGAAGTGGTTGCTGGTGCCAATGCTTTGTAATTTATCATTTTTTTTTAATAAATATTAGGCGTTTAGAAGCTATCTAAACGCTTTTTTGATGAAAATTTATACCACTTTGTTAAGAATTAATATTATTTTTTCTTTTTTTATCAAAATATTTCTAATTATTAATACTTATCTACATAAATTATTTGTTCTTGAAATAACTTGAAGTTTTAACCTAAGATGACTAGCTATTTTTTAGTATAATAAACTCAAGAAAATAGATACTAAATTTTTGCAAATTATACCTAAAAAAATGAGAAACCTTAACCTCCCCAAAAGTCACTCTAATTCTCGTAGGAACAGGTATTCTAAAACAGAAGTTTTAGTGACTAAACAACCGATTACCATTCCTATTAAATCTCTCACTACTTCTACTACGGAATGGATAGAATTAAAAGTCAGTGGGGAACTACTTTTACAAGAATTAGACTCTCATACAACCGAAATTAAAAAGTTTTCTATTCCTTATCAGGATCTTCCTGATACCTTAACTTTACAAGCTAATACTTATAGCGAAAAATTAGATGATCGGGTTTTAGAAATTGAGTTTTTCAACTCACGACGACAAAGAATCGCTACCTATAATCTTTCGTTTACCGTCGTACAAATCTGTCTCGATGTTGATGCCGATCGCGATGGTGTAGTTGAAGAAAATAACCCGCATAAAGCAGATTGGAAACTGGGAAAAGACGGTTACGGTGCGATCGCTTTAGTGAATAGCGATCGAGATATTACCTCGCAACGACAAGAACCATCGTCTAGCGATTCCCGTCTCAATGGTATCTTGGATATTAAAGATTGTAGCTTAATGGTGGTTCGCCGTATCGGTCCGAAACGTTTACCCTCTAGCTGTGATGTACAAGTTTGGGTTGATGAAAAAACCTCTCGTTATCTTCGCATTTTTGATGAATTAGATTATAGTGGACACGAATTAGTGGGGCCTAGACATCCTCGCGGAACCTTACGCCCAACAGACCTGGAAAAAGACCTATTCTTGGCCCTTGAAGCCCTTCACTACAGAGATCTCAATTTTGATGGGGCAATTTATATTAATCTTTCTTTAGTCAAAGACGACGATATAATATACACCGATCGCGTCCGATTCCAGGTGGCCCCTTGGATTATGACTCCCAATCATTTAAGTCCTCGTACTGTTTATATTTTAAGGACAGCCTCTGGTTCTAATGCAAACTTAATCGATGAACTTCGTCGGGTGGTTGGAGAGTCCAAAGCCCAATTAGAAGTTGTCTCTTCCTCAGCCTATCGTAACGACCGTTGGATGCAAGATGAAATTGAATTTGGTTATAGCGAATCTCCCGGTCACTTTATGTATGTGGTTTTAGATTCTCCTCGCGATCGGGGTTTAGATGATTTTCCGGAACAAGAACTCCTGGGTTTTGATGTTGGTCATATTACTCGACCTAACCTTGATGCTGGCACATTAGACTCTTTTGGTAATTTAGAAGTTAGTCCCCCCGTTCGCGTCGATGGTGTTGACTATCCTTTTGGTCGTATTTTATTCGGTGGAGATCATCCTGATGTTGCTGAATTTTCTACCCGAATGGTGAAAAACCTTAGAGACTTTTTCTATGAACAAAAAATCCAAAGTCCCATTGAGTTGTTTTCTGATTGGTTAGATGTGGGTCATATCGACGAATTTATGACGTTTGTTCCTATCTCCAGTGGTAAGGGGTTTAAACTTTTGCTGGCTAGTCCCAATCAATACTACAAAATTATTAGAGAGTTTAGCCAACAACAGCAGCGTAATATGTTCCAACGTTATTCGGATGGAGAAATTTCCCTTGTTGATTTGTTGTCCGATGATCAATTATTTGAGGATAATAAACGATTTCAAGATTATATTGATTTGAATCGAAGCATTCTTAAAGACAAACTCGGCTTAGTGGAGGATGATATCATTGACTTGCCTGCATTATTTGAATCGGTTGATAATGGACGAGCAGAAACCTACTTTCCCAATATGGTTAATATGTTGGTATTGGATAGCTATCTGGCCATTCCTAAGCCGTTTGGTCCAACCATTAATCAACAATGTCAACTCGAAGCATTTGTTCGCAATGTTCTAGAGCCTTTCGGTTTTAAGTGTTATTTTATTGATGATTGGGAACCTTATTTCCTCGGACGTGGTGAAATTCATTGTGGTACGAATACTCGCCGAAAACCTTTTGACACCAAATGGTGGAATTTTGACTGGGATGGGTAATTATTAAAGTTATCTTGTGTTATTGAACCGTAACGCAAACATTAACTATAATTAAAGGTCGGGAACACCGTAAGCCAAAACGAAAGGATTAAATAACAGTGACTGATACTAATTTAGATTTCTTAGCCCAAACCGATCCCACCCTTGCTGCTATGATACAAGGGGAATTACAACGGCAACGGGAACATTTAGAATTAATCGCCAGTGAAAATTTTACCTCCCCTGCCGTGTTAGCTGCTCAAGGCTCGGTGTTAACCAATAAATATGCAGAAGGATTACCCAAAAAACGTTACTATGGCGGTTGTGAATGGGTCGATCAATCAGAACAATTAGCCATTGATCGGGTCAAAGAGTTATTTGGCGCGGCACACGCCAACGTACAACCCCATTCGGGGGCGCAAGCTAATTTTGCTGTTTTCTTAGCTCTTCTCAACCCAGGAGATAGCATCATGGGGATGGATCTTTCCCACGGTGGCCATTTAACCCACGGTTCCCCCGTGAACGTTTCAGGAAAATGGTTTAAGGTGTCTCATTATGGGGTAAGTGCTGAAACTGAAAGATTAGACTACGATCAAATTTTAGAACTCGCTAAGAAAGAAAAACCGAAGTTATTGATCTGTGGTTACTCTGCTTATCCCAGAATTATTGAATTTGATAAATTTCGGGCGATCGCTGATGAGGTGGGAGCCTATCTCATGGCTGATATTGCTCATATTGCCGGGTTAGTGGCCAGTGGCCATCATCCTAACCCCTTACCTTACTGCGATGTGGTAACAACCACCACCCATAAAACCTTGCGGGGACCCAGAGGTGGGTTAATTATGACCAATAACCCCGATTTGGGTAAGCAGTTCGATAAGGCAGTATTTCCTGGTACTCAAGGAGGCCCATTAGAACAGGTAATTGCAGCCAAGGCAGTGGCCTTTGGGGAAGCCCTTAAGCCCGAATTTAAGGTATATTCTGGGCAAGTTATTGCCAATGCACAAGCTCTAGCGAATCAATTGATGCAACGAGGCTTTAAGCTAGTGTCTGGTGGCACTGACAACCATTTAATGTTAGTGGATTTACGTTGCATTGACATGACAGGGAAAGAAGCAGATAAATTAGTCAGTGAAATTAATATTACGGCTAATAAAAATACGGTTCCTTTTGATCCCGAGTCGCCCTTTGTCACCAGTGGTCTACGGTTGGGTTCTCCTGCCATGACTACCAGAGGGTTAGGAGTAGACGAATTTACCGAAATTGGTAACATTATCGCCGATTGTTTGCTCAATCGCAACGATGAAGGGGTTAAAAAAGATTGTTTAAACCGAGTTAAAGCATTATGCGATCGCTTTCCCCTCTACTCTCATCTGAATATTCCTGTACCTGTTTTGGCTTAATTAGATCAGCTACGATTCTAAATCAATAACTTGAAGAACCCCAACTTGCTGCGCTGAAGTTGGGGATTCTAACAGGGAATTGCTTCCCCATTCACCCACTCACCCACCCCCTAGCCCCCTCCCAGGAGGGGGTTAGGGGGTGGGTAGGGTTCCCAGGCTCAACCTCCAACGAGACTGATTTTTCCCTATTCAATGAACCTGTTAATTCAGGTTTGGGCGTAACTTCCTCCGTGACCCGAAGTAGCTTAGATGGACTAATTCCAAGAGTTTCAAGTCCAATGATTCCAATGTTCACGGATGCTTGAATATCAGCATCTTCTAAAAAACCGCAATTAAGACACAAAAACCGTTCTTTATTGCGGTTTTCTTTGGCAATATGCCCACAATGTGAGCATTTTTGTGAGGTGAATTTAGGGTTAACATCCAAACAAATACATTCAAACTTTGCAGCTACCGACTGTATTTTTAACTTTAGATTTCCCCAAGAACAATCCCTAATTAATCGATTTAATGCTTTTTTTGCTGATTGCCCATTCTTAAGAAACTTGCCATTCTCATCCTGTTTAGCACGACATTTTCTAATCATGCCTTGAATATTGAGATCCTCTAAGACAATTACATCAGCTAAACTTGCAAGGCGATGAGCGATTTTCCATTGATAATCCTCTCTTTGGTTAACTATTTTTTGGTCAATGCGGGCTAATTTAGCGTAGGCTTTTTTCTGGTTAGAAGAATTTATGCGCTTCCGAGATGCTCTACGCTGTATCAAAGTTTTTCTTTTAGAAAGGCGTTTCTCAAATTGAGGATTTTCTCTCAACTCACCATTACTTAATGCTAAGAGTTTTTTAATTCCCAAATCACAACCAACAACAGTTTTGACCTGTTTTAAATCTTTATTGACTGACTGAGGAACATCTGGATTTTCTATTCTTATCGAAACATACCACCCATCAGCTAATGAGCGAATGGTTACAGTTTTTAGCTTAAATCCATCAGGGATATTTCGAGATTTAAAGAATTTCATCCACCCCAGAGAAGGGAGATAGATTTTATTCTCTTTTAGTTTAATCTGTCCAGGGGGATAACTAAAACTTTTGAATCTTTGACGAGTTTTAAATTTAGGATATCTTCTACCATCAAAAAAGTTTTTCAACGCTGTATCTAATCTTCTTAGGTTTTGCTGCAAAACAGCACTATGGATCTTTTTATACCAAGGTCTAGTCTTTTTCAAACTAGGTAATTCCGATGATTGCATTTCATAGGCATTACGTTTTTCACCTGATTTTTTGAAAGGCTCTCCTAGTTGCGATTTGTTAGAAATTGAACAACTTAAGGGACAAGATGGTGCTTTTGTTTTCAGGTCTGAATAGTTACCTAATTTTGGTGATCTGACTTGCTCGTAAGCCTCAATTCTATCTCTCAAGCAGAAATTATAATGACTTCTCAGCATAGATAACCAGTTAGTCATTGTTCTTTCTTGAGATAGATTTGCTTTCAATTTGTATTTGTAGGCTAAGATCATTTTGGTTAGATTTTTAGTTTCAAAATCTAATTGCTTATTTTTTCTATTATAGTGGCTGATTTGGAGAAATTACCACTATATTTTTTTATGGACTCCCTACGGTCGGTTTATTTGTTGGTCGTCATTCATGAGGTCGCGGATTTGCCGTCGCACGGCAAATCATCTGAGCGACCGTCCCCACCGTATAGACGGGAGGGGTATTCTGACGACATTGGATAAAAT
>JASJDW010000214.1 GCA_030064955.1 Crocosphaera sp. | reverse complement strand
CAATACGAGTTAGAGGAAAATCGTTACGCTAGTATTGATATTGGCTTAAACAATTTAGCTACATTAACTTTTAATCAAGCCGGAATTAAACCGCTCTTGATAAATGGCAGGCCGTTAAAGTCTATCAATCAATACTATAATAAAGTCAAAAGCTCTTTACAATCTCTTTTGGGAGAAAATCAATCAAGTCAGAAACTAAAAAAACTTTGTAATAAAAGAGAATTCAAGATTAATGATTATCTCCACAAAGCATCTCGTTTGATTATTTATACTCTCATTAATCAGAAAATAGGAAATCTGATTATTGGCCACAATCCTGACTGGAAACAGAAGATTAACTTAGGGAAAAGAAACAATCAAAATTTTGTATCTATTCCCTATAATAAGCTCATAGAAATGTTATCTTATAAAGCGGAGATGGTGGGAATCAAGGTAATTATTACTGAAGAATCTTATACATCGAAAGCTTCGTTTCTGGATAATGACCCTCTTCCTGTTTATCAGAAAGGTCAAAAAAATCAAGTAACTTTTTCTGGGAAAAGAGTAAATAGAGGTTTGTATCGTACTAGCAAAAGAAAATTAATCAATGCCGATGTTAATGGGTCGTTGAATATCATGAGAAAAGCAGTCCCAAATGCTTTTAGCTATGGGATAGAGGGTGTTGTAGTTCACCCAGTCAGGGTAATACCGGCAAAATAAGGATATGTCATATTTGACTATATTTTTATGAACTATTCCTATTGCTGATTTCCCAGTCCACAGCCTTCTAACTGTTTTGCTAGTTGAACATGAAGATTATGACTTGCTTTATAAGCTAAAAAATGAGCTTGGGGAATGGTTCCCAATAAACTTAAATCCCCGATTAAATCTAATAGTTTATGACGAACCGGTTCATTATCAAACCGTAAAGGAGGATTAACCCAACCGGAGCGATCGCAAACTAACGCATTATCTAAACTCCCTCCTTTAATTAATCCTGCTTGTTTCAACTGTTCGATTTGATCAGCAAAACCAAAGGTTCTTGCAGGGGCAATAAATTCTTGAAATGGCTGTTTTTTAGGATTCCAACTCACCCATTGATTACCGATCGCTTCATAAGGAAAATCAATACCATAGGAAAAGCGGATTTCTGGGGCAGGAATAGCAGCCACAAAAGCATCCCCATCTCTCACCCATATAGGTTCTTCAATGGGGCTTCCCACTGCCATTTCAGAGGGGTTTAGACCGGCTTCCATCATCGCATCTAGCCAATTTTTTGCCGAACCATCTAGCAAAGGAACTTCTGGCCCATCGATTTCAATCTGAGCATTTTCAATACCACAACCAGTCAAAGCAGATAATAAATGTTCCACCGTGCGAACGGTAGCCCCATCAGCCATTAATTCTGTGGATAATAGGGTTTGATTCACTGCTGAAACCGTTGCAGGGATGATGGGTTTTTCGGGCAAATCAACCCGAACAAAATAACGTCCTTGGTTACTATAATTAGGCAATACTTTAACTTGAGTGTTTGCCCCAGAATGTAAACCAATACCCGATACGGTAAATTCTTTTCCTATGGTAGATGTCATTTTAAACTTTAGTAGGTGTAAATATGGGAGTTTTCATATTATACTCATTATATATTTATTAAGTTTTTTGATTTTATGAAATTAAAATGTTAGGCTTGCCGAAAGGAGTTGATTACAATAACTGGAGAATTTAGATGAAATTAAATTTTCTACAGAAGTTTTCGGCAATTCTTATAAGTTGTTTTTTAGTAGTTATTATATTTACTAATCATCCATTGTTATCTCAAACTAAACAACTTAGCTGTGAACTCTATGCTCAAGAGGCTGTTAATGCCTTAAGAACTAGATTAAATAATGGTTGTTTTCCTTTTCAATATTCCCCTAGATGGCAACCTTTTTATGCCAACCATTATAATTGGTGTTTAGGGGCTTCTGAAGGAGATAAACAAAAGGAAATTAGAATCCGAAACAGAGAATTAAACAATTGTCAATACAGTGGATGTGAAGCCTATGCTAGTTTAGCGGTGGATCAAAACACACATAATCAAAATCTAGGATGTGGATTTTCTGGGGCAGCCTGGCAAAGTAATATTCGTAATCATTATGATTGGTGTAGGAATGAGACGCCTTTTTCTTGGATAAAAAATGAAGCTTTAAGGAGAAATGATCAACTTGGTTCCTGTTAAAATCTCAAAAAACTAAGGATTTCGTACAGCTTTTTCCTGGGGGGGAGACAATCTGTAGTGAAAGTGAGTTAGGCAAGCTTTTTAGCCAATAAAGTGTCCAAAACAGAGGGAAGTATTTTAGGCGATCGCTAGGTAAAGAATCAGCATTGAAAACTGATATTAAAATCTCTCTCCAATACCAAAATGAATGCGAGAATCTCCCTCATCATTGATGCCAAAATCAACCCGAATCGGACCCACAGGAGATTGTATTCTCACCCCAATACCATAACCATAACCATCACTGGGTAATCCTCGCACTACTCCAGGAATCCCACGAACGGATCGTTGAGACTTAATCGTTGTACCATAATCAAAGAAAACAGCAGCCCCAACCGCCGGAATAATAGGAAATCGGTACTCTGCCGTCGCTTGGAAATAACTTCGTCCGTTACCCACTTCCCCTTCTGCGTAACCCCGCACCGAGTTACTACCTCCCACCACAAAAGCTTCATAAGGGGGTAAATCTTCTAATACGGTTCCAGCTTGCACATTAAACGCTAACGCTTGAGGTTTGGGTTGATCCTCTTCAATAAACCCTAAATCAATAAAATCAACCGGAATATAATGACTATAATTTCCCCGTAAACGGGTGAAAGCAACACTCCCTGAACCTACAGGAAACGTCTGTTCTATGCCTAAGCGAATAACATGGCCACTGGTGGGACGTAAGGGATTATTGCGAAAATCTTGAGCGGCAGCAAAACTCACAGTCAATAAATCATCTCGTCCTGAATCACTAAAAGCAAGGGGTTGAGAAGGAAAACCATTCAGAGGTGCCGATAAAGGAGCGATATCCCCATCCGCGTTTTCGATTTGTACCCGTTGATAGTTAATCCCTGCGGTAAGTCGCCAGTCTGGTTTAGTAAAAGGATTATCCGCTAAAGGACGAGCAAAAGAAATACCACCCCCCGTGCGAATCACCCGAGGACTGTCAAAATCGTTGAGGGTTCTAATGGAAGAATCATCCCCATCAAAAACCAGGGAAATGGTACGACGACGGAACCCGTTAACCGTATAAGCGGTACGATAGGGATCCCCAGCAATCCAAGGATCGGTAAAACTGACATCAAGGAGTAATTCCCTTTCCCCGACTTGGACTTCACCCCCAATGGTTTGGCCATTACCCCCTAAGTTCTGTTCTTGGTAACTAATGGTTCCAAATAGACCACTACTGGAACTAATCCCTGTCCCTGCGGCCAATGAGCCGGTGTTGCCTTCCACTACGTCCACATTGACAACCACTTCTGTGGGGTCTTCCCCTGGACTGAAGGAGATCCGTACATCTTCAAACAGTCCTAAGCCAAAAATCCGTTGTAGGTCAAATTGGGCTGTTTTTCGGTTAAAAACGTTTCCTGGTTGTAGCTGCATTTCACGGGTAACGATGAAGTCGCGGGTTCTCCCGTCTACAGATTCGTCTTCTGCATCAAAAAACCGTACTTGTATGTCTTCGATCACCCCTTCAGCAATCACTAAAGTAACAACTCCATCGTCACTCACTTCAGGGGAACCAATCACTTGCGCTAAGTCAAATCCTTGTTCGGCGTACCATTCGTTAATTTCTTTGATCCCTTCTTGAAGATCCCGTAGGTTGAGGGTTTTACCGTATTGCTCTCCAAAAATTTCTTGAACTTTCTCAGGGGGTAAAGCCCGTTGATCTTCCACGTCAGGCACGGTACTGACCACCACTTGTTCTAAAATAGGGTTAACTTCCACAGCATAGGTAATTCTAACCCCTAAGGGAGTGTCCGCCGGAGTAACTTGCACGTTAGCAAAGTAACCCGTGGCGTAAATGGCGTTAACGTCTTCTTGCAGTTGAGAACGGGTAGCGGTTCGCCCTGGTCGAGTTTGAACGGTATTGTAAACCAAGTCTTCTAATTCGGGATCTGCCCCTTCTACCACGACTTCTACCACTAAAACTCTGGGTTCTTCCCCGGTGGTTTCCGTTTCTTCGGTTTCGAGTTCAGGGGTAGGGATGATGTCAGGAACAGGAACAACTGGAGTATCCGTATCTGGGGAATCTTCAATCTCAGTAGGAGGGGTTGTTTCTTGGGCTATTTCTTGCGAAGGAGTGGATTCAGCAGCGATCGCTTTGTCTAAGTTGGTTTGTGATAAGGATTCTTCCCCTAAAGAGTCCGACACCGTTAACTCTGTCTGTTCCTTTGCGATAGCTGTAGCGGGCTGGGAAGGCTTCTGAGAGCTTGGTAATTCTTGTTTTAGGGTATAAACCTTGGGATAAGGATTAACTGCGTCTGAGGAGTCATTTAACTGGGGATCTGAAACGATAGAATCATCAGACTCCATAGAGACTGCTTCAGTTGTCTGGGATAGGGTTTTTTCAATAGTAGAAACCCTAGGATAAGGGTCCACTGGGTCTGAGGACTCCTCTAACCAGGGATCTTCTATGACGGAATGATTAAATGTTTTAGCGATTCCTTCCTCAGCAGACTCTGAAGATTTCTCAGGAGAAACTGTAGCTTCTTTGATAGCAGAAACCTTTGTATAAGGCTCAACAAGGTTTGAGGACTCATTGAAGGGGTCTGGAAACTCCAAATAAGTTGCTTCTGGGTCTTTGATACTGGCTACTGATGGCACATTTTGCCCTCTTAGCGGTTCGTCTGTTGCCCATACGGTTGTTGTTGTCAGAATAATCCCCAATAAAGGAGAAAAATGTAACTTTTTACTCTGGTTTGACACGTCCACACACCCAATCAAGCTATAGCGTTTTTACTGTTATCCGTTGCCTATGGTTAACTTAACTGATAGCTAACAGCTTGTCTAACAGCCGAGCCATATTACCCGTTACTTTGACTCCTACTCTAACAAATTGTTCCAATACTTTTTAGATTTGAGAAGAGGCTAATTTGTCTAAAACTCGCTTCTGCACTTGTTGATAGGCAGTTTCAATTTGTCCCAAGTCTCGACGAAAGCGATCTTTATCCATAACACGCTTTTGGGGATCGCTTTGGGTTTGATCCCAAAGTCGACAGGTATCAGGACTAATTTCATCGGCCAGTAAGATTTGTCCCTGATTATCAATGCCAAATTCAAGCTTAAAATCCACTAGGGTAATTTGACAACTGGCAAAAAATTCTTGTAAATGTTGGTTGATAGTTAGGGCTAGGGTTTGTAGTTGTTGGAGTTGTTCTTCAGTAGCTAATGCTAAAATTAAAAGGCGATCGCGGGTCAATAAAGGATCCCCTAATTCATCGTTTTTAAAGTAAAATTCCACTAAGGGAAAAGGTAATTGATATCCTTCTTCTAACCCAGTTTGTCGACATAAACTTCCTGCTGCAATGTTTCTGACAACCACTTCCACTGGAACAATATTGACTCGTTTGACTAATATTTGATCATCCCCAGATTGTTCAATTAAATGGGTAGGAATACCTTTCGATTCTAACCACTTAAACAAAGCCACTGTAATTTGACAGTTTATTTTCCCTTTTTCGGCAATGGTTCCCCTTTTTTGAGCATTAAAGGCAGTGGCATCGTCTTTAAAATGGGTTAACAAAACGTCTGGATTTTCTGTACTATAAAGAATTTTTGCTTTCCCTTCGTATAATTTTTTCATCATATTTTTTTAGGTTGAATCACTCAAAAAATGAGACTTTTGTTTATTTTAATAGGGTGTTCTTCTTCTGAAAAACACCCTATAATAGTTTATCGTGTAATATGTCTGAATTGTTATGATTAACTCATCGCAACATGGGAGCGATCATAGGAACTACGAAAACCAGGACAGGGTTTACCTTGAATGGTCGTCCAATAATCTTTTTCAACATCCACCCCAATTTCCGCTGCTGCCCGCCCTAACATGGATTGTTGACGATTTTTGACCATTTGGTGATGACGCATCATTAAAGTTCTTGCTTGTTGTTCAGTAGACATAATATTTAGACTCCGATTAGTTATGTTGTTTTCTTATGTGGTTTATTTCACCCTCACTACTATATATAACATATAATTCTGTAACATTCGATACAAAATACTGCATAGTCTATAAAACTTAATACTTTTTTTGGGATCATTAAGAAAAATAAGTAAATAGAAGTATTAAGGTTAATTTTGGGTTAACTCTAGAAGACGAGAAAAGGGATGGAAAGATAATATCAAGGATCGTTGAACCCATTACCTAAAAAAATCGTTATCATGGAAGATTGAGCAAAATTTTTATCGCCCCTTTGGAGCAAGGAGTTTCCGAGTCAGAAATCAGAATAATATTAAACAATGTCTTGAGTGTATCTTATTTTCTCCTGACTCCTGTGCGATAGCGCCGGAACTCCTGACTCCTGACTCCTGACTCCTTCTTCAATCTACTAACTGATATTTTACTTATATTTCTATGGCACTACCTATTGTTGCGATTATTGGACGGCCCAATGTGGGCAAATCAACCCTTGTCAACCGTTTAGCCAAAGACAGGCAAGCGATTGTACACGACGAACCAGGAATTACCCGCGATCGCACTTATCGGCCTGCATTTTGGCGCGATCGGGATTTTCAAGTGGTGGATACAGGAGGACTGGTGTTCGACGATGATACAGAATTTCTACCCTTGATTCGAGAACAGGCTATGGCAGCCTTAACAGAAGCCAGTGCAGCGATTTTTGTGGTGGATGGACAAACCGGACCCACAGCCGGCGATCGTGAAATCGGAGACTGGTTAAGACAGCAAGAGGTTCCTATTTTATTAGCGGTGAATAAATGCGAGTCACCCGAACAAGGATTAATTCAAGCGGCCGATTTTTGGGAATTAGGATTAGGAGAACCTTATCCTGTTTCTGGTATTCATGGCAGTGGAACCGGAGAATTATTAGATGAATTAATTACCTATTTACCCTCCCCCGATGAACTACCTGATCGAGAAGAAATTAATGTTTCTATTATTGGCCGTCCCAATGTAGGAAAATCAAGTTTACTCAATGCCTTTTTAGGGGAAAAAAGAGCCATTGTCAGTCCAATTTCTGGGACAACCAGAGATGCCATTGATACTATCGTAGAACGAGGAGAAAACACCTATCGCTTGATTGATACTGCTGGTATTCGTCGCAAAAAAAATGTGAATTACGGAGCAGAATTTTTTAGTATTAATCGAGCTTTTAAAGCCATTCGTCGTGCCGATGTGGTTTTATTAGTAATTGATGCCATTGATGGGGTTACAGACCAAGATATTAAATTAGCAGATCGCATTATCGATGAAGGACGGGCTGCTATTATTGTGGTGAATAAATGGGATGCAGTCGACAAAGATTCTTATACCATTTATGACTACAAAAAAAAGGTGATGGATCGACTGTATTTTATGGAATGGGCTGATCTAATTTTTGTCAGTGCCATGTCAGGAAAACGAGTGGAAAAAATCTTTAAATTAGTAGATGTAGCAGTAGAAGAACATCGTCGTCGGGTAAATACTTCTGTGGTGAATGAAGTATTAGAAGAAGCGGTT
>JASJDW010000213.1 GCA_030064955.1 Crocosphaera sp. | reverse complement strand
CTGACGTAATAGATTAGCATGGGTTTTAGCTAATAAATCAAATTCTACAGATTTACCTTCCTTGGCAAAAATAGAACGGCGTACTGTATCAATATCAAATAAAATTTCCCTTTTAGCCGTATCTCGAATTAAACTTTGAATCCATCCTACAACGACAAGTCTCGTTCCTGTCTTGACAGTTTCCACCCGATGCAAAAAAGTAGAAGGATAGAAAATAATCGATCCTGCATTTAGTTTATAGGAAAGATCCCCCTCTGGTTTTTCAATGATTAACGCTCCCCCTTCACAGCTTTCAGGAGAACTCAAAAATAGGGTAAAGGAGACATCAGAACGAAAAAACTGTTTACCTCCCATCAAAGCATTATCCGTATGACTTCCATAGTGCATTTTCGGTTCGTAGCGACTAAACCGTAGGGAGTGAATCTGTTTAGGATTAATAGCTAGTTTGAATAATATGTTACGTTGTAGGGCTTTAATGACCAACTCTTCTAGGGGTTTGACCTCTGGAGCAGTTGTATCAAGTTGACTGTTCTGTTTCACTAACTTCGCGTGCCATCCTGCGGTAGTTTGACCATCAACAAAATTGCTTTGAGAGAGTGTTTGAGTGAGTTGGGTGAGTTCTTGGGCAGTAAGAATGTTATCAATGGTCAAAATCATCTTTACTATCGAGTTGTAGCTGGATTTTTCCTATTATCTCAACTTATGACCTATCTATAAGATAAATTTATTGGCAATTTTTTGCAGTCTTTTTTAAAATAGATGCTTTAAGTTAAGATCCGATTAATTGAGGAAACCCATAATGAATTCCAAAGCTGTTCAACTCTTAGTTACCCTTGGCTTAGTGACTACTCTTGGTGCTTGTGGCGGTGGTGGTACCGATACAACTGCTCCTACAGACTCTGCTCCTGCTGGAGAAACCACCGAAGAACCGACTGACGCTGAACCCAAGGCTACCGAAGGTGTCGAAGGCGGTGAAGGCGGTGAAGGCGGTGAAGGTGACGAAGGCGGCGAAGGTGGTGAAGGTTAATGTCCCTTACCCTCAAAACTTAAGCTAATCAAAAGCTGTTGGTTAACTTCTGAAAAAGATCAGAAATCCCAACAGCTTTTTAGAATTTAGCCTTGAGTTGCAAAGAAATGAAATTATTTATTATTTACTTTCACTTGAATGGCAGTAAGAATAGGTGTTCTAAATCTTAACAAGATAATCAAACTAAGAATATGAATTAACCAATGGGAAATAACCAATCCCCAGATTACACAAGCCAAAGCACTTGCAAAAGCTAAGACACCAAAAATATCATTGCCTGTTCGTTGATACCAAACAACACTTCCGATAGAAGTAATTAAGAATAAGAGAGGAAAAATTGGGAGCATCATAGCAATTACCTTTGAATTGTTTGGGCTGGGTCAGGTTCTTAAGAAATGATTCGTAAGTTCTCATTCCCATAGTGTGTGTTGTCTATAAGGATAACATTACCTTTCTCAAAATTCAGGTAATTTATATTATCTATGGGGGATCTTGTAAAAAATCTTTGCATAACTTCAAACTCGACCCCGCTCATCCCAACAATAACCCTATTTTCATGAATAAATGTTGAGAATTTAAGAAGGTTTTAGGGGTTTATGACTAGGGTTAAAAGTTAATTTTGCTAAAGAACTCCAGTAACCAATTTTTGAGGTGAAGGGTCGCTAAACAATCGTCCTCATTATAACGTAAAATAGACTGGAGATAATTGCGATCCCCTGTGGTTAACCATTGGTCATACCAGCAAACGCATTGATCCCCACTTATTCCAGCATCACGCCAATGAAACCCTAACCAGTTTGCCAACGACTTAAGCGAGTAGTTCTCTACAGGGAGAATTACGGAATTAATTACACAGTGATGAAGGTCAATTAAACGGGAGAGTAAAGGTTTAATTTGAGCATTGGGGGTTTGATATAGGTTTCCTAAACGTTTGATGGTATCTTTTTCATAGTCTGAAAAGTGGAAAATAGGAGCTTCGTTATAAGTATTGACTAACTCAAGAAATTCTTGCCAAATGACGCCTTCTTCTTCAGGGGTTTCTGCTAGAAAAGGATAAAAGGTTTGGGTTTGGGTAACACGATCAACCACGACAACCCCTAATAAATAATCTAAATTCCGTTCTGGTTCCGCTTCAATATCAAAATAGAGTTCAATGGTTTGACGAGAAAGGATCTCCGATAGATTATACTGAGATTGATGTCGAGGAATGGCATGGTTATGAACAAGGGAGCGAGCCTGTTGTTGCAATCTCTGAGCGAGTTCTGTGCCAATCAACTCCTTGATGCTGTCTAAATTAGCATCAGCTAAAGAGTGGGTGGTCATGACTCCAATTTTTTGTAAGGACTGATAACGACTAGGAGTCACCCCTGGAACTAAAGAGAGATGTTGCTGAGATTGGGCGATCGCATAACAGTGACTGTACCATCTACAAAGGTTGCACCGTTGCCGAGCAATAAATACTTCTGGTTCTTCAACTGTTTCCAGGATTGTTACACATTCATCTAAAACAAGCTGTAACTTTGGTAACCATTGCACCATATCCACAGAAGAATGTTTCAGGGGACGGGTAATCAATTCTGGGTTCGGTGGAGAGGTTTCTTGAATAATCCCTAATAATTGAGCATAAAAAGTGGCCACTAGCTTATATTCTGGTTTAGCTTTGCGACCCAGATGAATACTAATGGGATAATAAAACCAATCCCCAAATTTAGATTGGCCGGGTTGTTTGATTAATAAATGAGGTTTTCCCAAATAATCATAACCAAAAGGCATAATTCTTTGGGAGTGGTTGAGGTACTCAAGGGAGGTTAACCTCTCATCATCAACCCATAATATTCCCTGGTAAATACAATCAACCCCTTGCTGCATTAATGCTTCGGTTGCTTGTGCTTTTTCTTTCCAGCTAGTTTTCGATAATGGGGGTTTTTCATAATCGGGATAAAATGTGTTTAACACTGAGGCGATATGACGTTTATTTTCTTGTCGAAGTTTATGTAAAAAATCTCGTTCTGGATCTTGTTGTCTAGGATCTCCATGAATGTTGAGAAAAGCACGGCGTGAACATCGTTTATAATCCAGTAGGAGAGAATCAGTAATTAGCATTTTTGTCAAGAAAGTTTCTTTAATTATTATCAACCTTTTTAGTCTCTCAATCACCATTTGCTAAACAGTGATCCACTTCATCAGAAGATCAACCCTGGAAAAATTTGGTAAACTGACATCTTGCATCAGTACAATTAAACTAGAGTTCAAAATTGAATTCAAGCTAAATGATTAAAGTATATGTTGGTAATTTGCTAAGATATAAAATAACTATATTTTATCCTTTTTATTCATGCCAGCTAAAGATATTTATCATGATGCTGTAAAGAATGCTTTAATCAAGGATGGATGGAGAATTACAGATGATCCATTAATTTTGTCAATTGGGAAAAAAGATTTATTTATAGATTTAGGAGCAGAAAAATTAATTGCTGCTGAGAAAGATGAACAAAAGATAGCCGTAGAAATTAAAAGTTTTATTGGGAATTCACAAGTTCATGATTTAGAGAATGCTTTAGGTCAATATATTCTTTATTATGAAGTTTTATTGGCAAAAAAAGACCAAAGACTTTTATACTTAGCCATAAAAGAATCTGCTTATCAAGAAGTTTTTGAAGAACCCATTGGTCAAATTTTATTAAAAAGAAAAATTATTAAACTATTAGTTTTTGATGCAAAAAAGGAGACCATCTTGCAATGGATAAGTTAACTCAGTTTTATACAATTATTTCACCCATTCTGAAAGAATATGCGGACTTGCCTTATTCCTGTCAAAATCTTGAGCATAAACTAATTATTAGTGATGATAAAAAAAACTATTTATTAATGACAATTGGCTGGGAAAATGAAGTCAAGATTCACGGTTGTTTAGTTCATTTAGAAATTATTAATGATAAAATTTGGATTCATAGAGATGGATTAGAAGACGGAATTGCAAATGATTTAGTCAGAGCAGGTATTCCTAAAAGTGAGATTGTTTTAGCTTTTCATCCCCTAGATGTCCGTCAATTTACCGAATTTGCTGTGAGTTAAGATTAGAGGAAATTCGGTTATATCTGTATGGTAAGGTAGATATTATAATTTAGGAAGAAAAATTGAAAATAATAGAGTTTTATTTGAAAGAATAACTTTCTCCTCCCCCCGAAACTTAACTTTTCTGTTGAGTAGGGCGTAGTAAAATATCATGAATTTGTACATAGTCTGGTTGGGATAAAATATACCAAACTGCATTAGCAATATCCTCTGGTTGTAACACAGGAAAACGACTATAAAGTTCATTTGCTTTTTCTTTATTATTGTTATATTTTTCAGCAAATTCTGTTTCGACAAACCCTGGACTAATAGAAGATATTTTAATGTTTTTATTGGCTTCTCTTAACTCTTGTCGTAACCCTTCTGTTAACGCCCTCACTGCATATTTACTAGCAGCATAAACTCCACTATATAAAGGAACACGATGACCAGACATCGAACTAATATGAATAATATGACCCTCATTGTGATCGCTCATATCTTTAATTGCTTCACGGGTACAAATACATAAAGCTAATACATTCACTTCTAACATCTCCCTCCATGCTTCTGTTTCCCCCGTCATCAAGGGTTCTTTATAGCCTAAACCCGCATTATTAATTAATATATCAACACCACCCCATTGCTCCCGAATTATGTTAAACATATCCAAAATTTCTGCTTCTTGACGCAAATCGACGTTTAAAGCTAATATTTTCCTATTTTTTTCTTGTAATTTTTCTGTTAGTTGCTCTAATTTTTCTTGGCGACGCGCACAAAGAACTAAATGATAATTTTCCTCTGCTAAACGGTGAGCGATCGCTTCTCCAATACCGCTGGATGCACCCGTTATTAAAGCAACTTTTGGCAAAGTTTCATATTTTTTATCTTTTCTGTGCATATTTATCAACCAATATACTAATCATTTCTTGATAAGATATTTGTTTTTTTTTAGCTTCTGCTTTAAAAAAGCGAATGGTTGCTTCATTTAACTCTAAAGTAACTGTCACCTTATTGTTTTTAGGAATTAGTTTTTCAGGAGACGGTAAAAAATCTTCAACAACTTCCCCTAGTTCCATTGGTTCATCGGTGTAAATTATTTTGCTGTTCATAAAATTTCCGTCCTTTTCGCCAGTAACCTGCTCCAAAGATTCTAATTTTCCCGTTTCGATAAGTAAAACGCACTGTTAGAATTTCTTGATTCACTTTACCAAGACAATAAAATCGTTGTTCTGTGGCACTATGAGCTAAATCCTCTAGAATAATACGACGAGTATCAAAAAAAGCATATTGAGCTAATTCAAAAGAAACACCATGCTTTTCTAAGTTTACTCGGTTTTTGCTTTCATCCCACTCAAAACTACTTTTTATCGTCACACATACCCCTATTATATCTCAGAATCTCAAATCTCAAGCACTCTCATCAACTGCAATTAAAGACTTTTGTTGTAATTGTAATTGATACATATGGTTAAACAAATTCCAACAATATTCTTCAGATAATCCACAGGTAACAGCACCCCGCAATACTACATTAAAATACCAATCATTGGGGGCTAATTCTTGGGATAATTTATCGATCACCACATAGGTTCTCACATTTTGATAAGCTTTTCCCTGACTATGGATGGTCACAAACTCCTGACGATAACCATTACGGGGAACTTCTTCCCTTTCGTCCAAGCGATCGCTAAACCGCCAAGGGAGACGATATAATACCCCTTCTACTTTAGCATTTGGATCAACTACTACGTCTAAAACCCCACAATTGCGCCGTAAAGAGCGACGGTAAAACCCTAAGCGATATCCTTCCAATATTCCTATTCCCACCACATAATTATGGGTATTCTCTTCAAAGGTTCGCTTTAAATCCACTGGACACATACACGAACCGTAGGCAAAATAGTAAAATGAAGGTTCTGATCTGCTTTGGGGTTGCCAATGACTTTTATGGGCATGACTATAGTTAGTTCCCATCTTAGTCGTTATAAGTGGGTAAGTATTAGGGGTTTGACTCATGGTTAATCGTGGGGTTTAAAGGTTGGCCATGGATAATCAACAGTGATTTTAATTTTAATGTTCCTTTTAAGAACTTTGCTGTTACAATTTAGTTGGACTTAACTCAGTTTCTAGGGTTAAAGTGAGTTTATCTGCAATACCTTCAATCCAGTTTTCATCTTGTTTGGTATAACTTCGAGGAACATTTGCCCCCAAAATCATCACCCCATTTTGCCCCAAGGGTTGACAAATTACCCCTTGTGTGTTAAGAGGTAAATAATCAAATTCAATTTTACCTGGATAAAGGTTGAGATTGACCAAATAGACAGGTTTTTGGGTTTCTAGGACTCGTTGTAAGATTTTACCTGGAGTCACTTGGGAATTAGGACTGAGGATACCTCGACGAAGTAGAACTTTATCCTGATAATACACGACTAAAGATCGAGTAACGGTATTAGTTAATACCAGATGAGAAGCCCAAGCCAATTCTGTTTTGATAGAATCGGGTAGATTGGGGTGAAATTCCATCCCTTCTTCGCCGATCAAGGTAACAGCATCAGGCGATCGCGGTTGAATTTGTTGCCAAATTAATCCCACCAAAATTAAGACACCACTTAAGATTACCCCCAACACATCGGATCTCGCTTGAGACTCGGTTAATTGTATGGTCATTAAACGATTTAATAATAGCAGTACGCCCCCGACACTACCAGCAAATAGGGGGATCAATCGTAAAATTCGGTTGGGATCTGATTTCATGATAATCGTATTACAAAAACGAACTTGTTACTTCTAACATCTGAGATCTGCCTTCATTAATGTTGCCTGTTGGGGTAGCAATTGGATAAAATGTAAGCATAAAAGTTGACATCTGATTTTTAACAGAATGTTGTCAGAAGTCTCTACCTAAAAATACTACAAATAGATCAACATTTTATTAATCTATGACTATAGTGACACACTCGACCTTAGCATTCAACTATTTAGGTGCATTTTTGCCCATCGATAGTGTTTTTTCGACCCAAGGCATCATGGTAATGTTATTAGCTGCCTATGGTTTGGCCATGTGGATGTTTCTCACCAGTGCGCCCAAAGTCTACACTATCATGGTATCTGATATGGAAGTAGCCCGACAATTTTATGAGGGGTTATTACAGTTAAATGTGGCTGATGTTCCCCTTCATTATTATTACAATTACGAGCAAACATTAGGAACCGCAGGGGTTGACCCGTTTTATATGTCTGCAAACCCTACTGTAACAGCAACTAGCAATTTAGGAACCAGAGATGGACTATGGTATCAACTGAAAAAAAATACCCAACTTCATATTATTGGAGGTGCAAGTTACGGAACGAAAAATCGTCAACGTCATGTTTGTTTTGATAATGAATGTTTAGAAGATATTTTATTAAGAGTTGAGTCAAGACGGTTAAAGTATAAAGTTCGTCGTAGAAAACCCCTCAATTTTTTGGTTAAGGATATTGATGAGAGAATCATTGAAATGGTAGAAGTTAAAAATTAAAAGTTAAGTAAGCATTCAGCTATCAGCCGTCAG
>JASJDW010000212.1 GCA_030064955.1 Crocosphaera sp. | reverse complement strand
TAATACCAATTCTCTTTATTCATCATAGAGATTGTTAGTGGAGGTAGGCAGAGGAAGCAGGGTGAGAAGATTGTCAATTAAGTCTCCAGTGACTTTTGAGAACTGGTATAAATTCCTTAAACCGAACTGAGGTTAATTGTCATTTTTTGACTCAACCCAATCCCGAAATACATTCAAAATCTCTAACAAATTAAAAGAACTCCCTGCTCCCTGAAACTTTCCATTCTTTAAACAACAGTGAATCCAGTCATTATTAGAACGTTTAATTGACACCTCATCAAACTTATAATTTTCAAGTTCTGTTTGCAATAGATCAATAATCACTAGCCAACCTGGATTATCTAAAGTTTTAATATCAATTCCATAAGTATGTTCCCAATCTCCATCACATTGAGACGTGTACCAATTTTCTAGCCAAATCAAAGCATCATTTTCTATCATTATCTCGTAATTATATTATAACATTTTCAATTAATTATCGGGATGTAGCAAAGATTGATTGATCGTCATGAAATGCTTTAAATTCAAGAGCATTACCACTAGGATCTAGAAAAAACATCGTCGCTTGTTCTCCAACTTCTCCCTTAAATCTAATATAGGGTTCAATGATGAAATTAATCTGAGTATCTTTTAATTTATCCGCCAAAACTTGCCATTGTTCCATTTCTAAAATTACTCCCCAATGTTGAACAGGAACCTGTTTTCCATCGACTAAATTAACTGGAACCTCATCAATATAATCCGAACAAAGATGTGCGGTGATTTGGTGGCCAAATAAATTAAAGTCAATCCAATATTCTGACGTTCTCCCTACTCTACAACCTAGAATCATCTCATAAAAATATCTTGTTTTTTCTAGATCAATCACTGGAAAAGCAATATGAAATGGTCTAACTGTCATCCTTTAATATGTCCTTTTTTAATCGACCCGTAAGTTTTTCTCATTATTTCAACATTTAAAATGACAATAGGGTGAAAAAATAGACAATTATTGAAAGTTTTGATAATGTCTAAAAAGTGACTCACCCTACCAATCAACACTGTCTAATTTTCAACCGTATGACCTGCTTCGGTAATAATTTCTTTAATGGTTTCTGTGGAAGCATCAGTTTCTACAGTTACCATTTTTGAGTCAACATCAACGGAAACTTTAGCCTCTGGTTTTTGTCCTTCAATCGCTTTAGTAATGGTATCGGCGCAACCGTCGCAAGCAATACTGGGAACTTTTAAAGTGATGGTCATAACAAATAAATTAACGAATTGAAGATAATTTTACTCTTTGATCATAATTTTACAATGGCTTAAGTTGAGATATTTTAACAAAAAGTTTCTTTTGACTGACCGTTATTTACTAGCCTTTTTTAAAGCATTAATTTCTGCTAAAGCAGCCTGAGAAGCTGTTTTTTCTCCCATTTCTTCCCAAATCTCGGCCGCTTTTTGGAAATCAGCGATCGCTTTTTCTTGTTCCCCTAAATCGATAAACGCTAACCCTCGATTATAATAAGCTTCCCCATACAATGGATCAATGGTTACCGCTTGAGTAAAGTCAATTTTCGCCAAATCTGGACTTCCTGAGTTAAGATGAGCCAATCCTAAGTTATTTTGAGCAAAGGCATCATTAGGATTGATTTTTAATGCTTTTTCATAATCAGCGATCGCCTTTTCATCTTCTCCCAATTGTAGATAAACATTGCCTCGGTTGACATAAGCTTGAACCATTTGGGGATCTAATTTTAACGCTTGGGTAAAATCTGCTAAAGCTTGCTCAAATTGACCTAAACTACTATAAGCAAAACCTCGATTAAAATAAGCGTTAATATCTTGAGGATTTTGGGCAAGAACTTGATTAAAATTGTCTACGGCTGCTTCATAATTACCCTGTCTAGTTTTTTCGATGCCTTGCTGCACCATTTCTACACTATCTACTGTCACCACTGATGATTCAATGGGAACAGTAGAAGATTGATGCTTACAACCTATCACTAAACTAATCACTAACAATGATAATCCTAATGAAGATAAGTTAATCAAAGTATTCTTTTTTTTACAAGTGTCTAAACTAGAGAATATAGGAAATCTAACAACTTGATGCAAATAATTAAACATTGAACTAAATTATGCTTATTAAAAGGGGTTTAACTGGCCATCTGTAAAGATTTTAATGGAACTTTATCCTGACTTTATTCATCTGTAGCCATAGAACCTACTATTGTGTCAACTAGACAAATGAAAAACAACTAGGTATATTAGCCTATACCAACATTGTATAGTGAGGAAGAGTACGCCGTGAAAAAAGTATCATTATCTATCTTGATGATAGCGTTAGCTGCCATGCCCGCACAGGCACAAACAGCGACTTATTATGCTTCTCATTATCAAGGACAGAAAACAGCATCAGGGGTACGCTTTAATAATAATGCCATGATGGCAGCCCACCCCAGTTTGCCCTTTGGTACAAAAGTTAAAGTGACCAATCGTAAAACAGGAAAAAGTGTGATTGTCCGTATTGTAGATCGGTGTCGTTGTAGTCTAGATTTATCTCAAACTGCTTTTAGAGCTATTGGTTCCCTAAAATCAGGGAGAATTCCTGTTAGAATAACCGTGTTAAATTAATAAAAATTTAAGTTTCTGCGATTGTTATTTTGGACGGAATGTCGGGAATTCATTAATTAAGTCTATCTTAGATCAGCTTTATTTAATTATTTGAGCTTGACCAAGAGGAGAAAAACGAATTTCTATCCGTCTTCTTTGTGCTTCTGGTGATCGGTTGATGGGGGCAAATTTTCCGTTGAGCAAAAGAAGTTGTGCAGCAGAATAAGCTCTAAATTGTAGTCCTTGTAAACGACCTGTGTTCTGAATTTCTTGAAGAGTCTTAACTACAGCTAAGGCTCTCATTAATCCTAAGTCAGCGTTGGAAGCGGGCCGAAGATCATTTAAAGAACTATCGTTATTAGCAACTCTTTCTAGAAGAGTATCTAAATTACTAAAACCACCAACGTTGACTTGTCCATCAGTATGTCCAATTATTTCAATTACATAAAGATCTTGTTCTTTTGCGATTCTTTCGATCATATTAACAAGATTATTACTGACAAACTGTTTTAGTTTCGGGTTTAATTCAGCACTTCCTGAGCTAAATTTGTAGTCTCCTGAGTTTTCTATAATAACGACAGGTGGAGCTTTGCCTTTTTTGTTTAGTTGTGTTATTTCAAATGATTTTTGCTGTAATTGTTGGTTTAAAGAGGCTTTTTCTTTTTCCAATTGCTCTATTTTATCTTGAGCATCGCTTAGGTTAGTTTGAGCAGTTTCAGCAGTTGATCGAGAAACAACTGATTTAAAGAAGGTTAATAACAAGAAAAAACTCAGGATCATGAAAGCATTAGCCATCAAATCAGTAAAAGCAGACCAAATGTTAAATTCATCATGAGACAATTGAATTTGAGTTCGTTTGCGACGCATAGGTTTTAATTTTTAAGTTCTATTTTTTGTAGATTATAACTAATTGATTCCATTATTCAGGGGGATCTTGAAATCGGCGAATAGTTGGTTCATTTGTTGATGGTTTTCTAAATAAATTTCTCATATTTCTTGTTGAGTTATGATTATCTGAATTCCCAGAATTGAACTTTGTTAAGTTTTCTAGCAATTTATTCGTTGATAATTGAGTTTCTTGAAGTTTACCAAGGTAAGCATTCAGTTGCTCTAAATTTGATAAGTGACGATTACTATTACTTGCGTTTTTATCTACGGTTGAAATTAAGCGATCGCCTAAATTATGGAGTTGAGTATTTAGATTTCCTTCATATCCTTGTAGGGTTATCACTAATCGATTAAGTTCTGATTGAATTTGATTCAAATTACTAATATATCCATTAACTGTTTGACTTATTTTTTCGACTTGTTGATTATTTTTTCCAATTTCTTGAGTGACATTGGTAACTAAGCTTTCTCCTAATTTCTGAAAATCACTTTGAACCGTTTGACTCATTTGTTCTACTTGTTGATTATTTTTCCTAATTTCTTGAGTGATATGAGTTACTAAACTTTCTCCCAATTTCTGTAAATCACTTTGAATTTGTTGTTGATAATTATTTAAGCCGTTGGTAAAATTAGCAAGTTCTGATTTAATATCACTGAGCATTGTTTTTTCAGCAGCAATTTGTTTATGATTCACTTCAAGAATTTCATTACATTTTGTGTTGAGCTTTTTAATATCTTCTCCTAAACCAATCATTTCATCAACAGACACTTTAAATGCTTCTAAGGAATTTTTGATTAGTTGTGTTGATTCTTGTAAAAAAGAAGTTGATTGAGCAAAATTTTTATAAGTAATATCTAAATTAGTCGTTGTTGCAGCTAATTTATCGGCAAAATCACTATTTTCAATGGTATTAGCTGCTTCCTCAAATTTTCTAGCACCACTATCAAGAGAACTCGAAGCGTTTAATAATCCACTATAAACTTGCTCTGCTAATCTAGCACTTTCTTTATTAACATTGACAATTTCTTTAATTTGTTCTCCCAAAGATTCTTTGATTGCATCTCGTACTGTGGAACGGAAACTCGTTAAAAAACTATCGAATTTATGCTCTAAACTATCAACTGCTTTATCTATACGACTATGAGGACGAATAGCAGGAAAACAAATATTATCAAGATAATCTTCTAAAGCACTAATAAATTGATATTTAGCAATATTCGTATTCCATCTAGAGTTTATTATGGTTAATAAAGAACTACAAAAAATTGCAATTAAGCTAGTAATAAAAGCGATTCCCATTCCCTGTAAAGGTTTTTGTATATCTTCTACCAACTGATTAACCTTAGTAATATCAACTTGGTTGATTATTTGACTAAGATAGTAAAGATTACTTGTAATCCCGAAAAAAGTGCCAATTAAACCAAACGATAATAAAAGATTCGGTAAAATTCGACAGCAATATTCAATCAGTTCACAGCCAATTTTTAATCCCCAAAAATTTAATTTTTCTTGACTGTAAAGATTATCAATTAAAGCAGAGGTATTAACTTGTTCTAAATATATATTTGCTTCATCAAATCTGGCTTCTAGATTTTCAACAATTTTCGGTTGAAGAGTTCGATAGTCTCTTCCTGACTTTGCTTGGCTTGCTCCAGCTTGAATTAAATATTGAACTTTTTGAGTGGAGTTTAAGAGATATTCATAAAGTTTAAGACGAAAAAAGATAGCCAGAAAAGTAGGCAAAATGACTACAAAAATAGTCAAAAAGAGTAAAGGTTTCGGGAAAAGTATTAACCATTGTTGCATGATATAAATTCCTGATTAAGTTCCTAAGAGTTTTCGCTTTGCTATTTCAAATTCTTCGTCATTCAAAACACCGTCTTCTTTCATTTTTTTTAATTCTTTTAATTGTGTCATAAAATCACCATTAGATTGTTTATTTTGATTGGAATAAGTTTGAGAATTAGTTGAAGATTGTTGATTTTTCTGGTTAGGGTTAGGTTCTTCTATTTCAGCATCAATAACCTCATCCGTAACATTAGGGTCACTGGATGTTCCTTGTTGGGTATATGTTTCTTGTTGCGTGTTAGGTTTTGAATTCGGCGTTTCTTGAGCAGATTGTAACTTTTTCACTTTCTCTCTCATACGACGTTCAAAGCGAATGATTACTCCTTCTTTGGCAATTAAATCAGTCGTTCCCTGGTTTCCAACAACCGTTGATTTGTAGGGATAATTGGGATCATCTTCTGGAAGTTGATCAACTTGATCAACAAATTCTCGTAATCGGGGAAGATAATGTTCATACCAACGGGAAGATTGTTTTTCGATCTCCATTTCTGCTTGTCTAAGGAGTTTCTCCAAAGCAGCCGTTAGATCTTGACGTTCCGACATTGTTTCTAATGCTTGATTCCAGACTAAACTGAGAGAAGCTGTATAGTTTCTGTCTCGTATTTGGTCATAATGATCAAATTCTAACTGTTTAGCTTGAAAATTTTCTCGAAGTAGTTTGAAAGCGAGACAAGGATAGAAAATATCTTCTAATTTCTCTATGGTCTTAACATCAGGGGGAATAATATCAATAAAAGGATTTGATGGATCATTTTCATTATGAAGACAAGCATTCATGACATTTTTTTCCCGCATATAATGTTGACGCATTGTTGATAATCCGTCGATTAATCTGAGGGGAAACCCAGCGTATTCAGTCACTAACAAAATCTCATCTTCTGCTTGGGTTGATTTGAGAATATTTTCGGTAATTGCTAAGTCTCTTGTTAAAACTTGTTTAAAGTTTTGAACCTCTTGATTGTTCGTATCATGAAAGCCAACTAAATCGCTTTTTTTAGCTGGAGTATCCCGAAAATAAGGATCTTTTGTATCAAGAGATAAAAGGGGTTCGGCTTCTCTTCTAATATCACTAAAGCGATGCGATCGCTCAGAAATTGAATAGCTTTCTAGAAAACGTTTGATCACAGATTTGACAATCTTTAAGCTACGAGAACCAAATAAACGATCGATGGTTAGATTAATATCTTGCTGAATTTGTTCTTGGGTAATACGATCTGTATAAGATCCCCCAAAGGTATTCCGTTCAATAAAACCAACGAGAGATTGTCCTCTTCCTGACGCTTCTGTGATCTCTTTGCTGAGAACAATTAATTGCTCCCGATATTCCTTGTCTGGAAGCAATTCTTGATAACAGCTTTCGATGTCTTCGTTATCAAAAATAGCTTCACCGCTCATTTCATCAAAGTCTAGTTGTTTCCAATGTTCTTCTTCTTTTTCATAGTCGCTAGCTAAGTTATCCACAAGACGATAAAATCCAGCTAGTTGCGTTACAGAATCTTGAACATACTGTTGCAATTCTTTGACAATTTCTAATGCTTCTTGAGCTACGGTTAACTTAAAATTATGTTCAATCAGTTGACTAATTTGTCGAATCGCATTTCTAGCTTCCTCTTGAATTTCTCGGTTTTTATTGCCCAAGAGATTAAACTTCTTCTCAATATCATCTATGATTGTCTTCGTATCCCGCCATTTTTTTTCTAATGCTTCTAAAGAACGCATTCCGCCGTAATTTTGAATGTCTTCTTCAAGAAGATGTTGATGATTATCTAGTTCAACGGTTAGGGTATCTAGCCAATCTCGGCTACTCTTAATGGAAAAGTTACCACTGCTAGGAGTCAGTAATCTTTCGAGATATTGGTCAATATCTTGTTTCAGTTCTTTCGTAATAGTGGGGCGAACTTGCTGTACTCGAGTTAACCAAATTCCTCTAGTGTTTTCAGTTTCTCCTGGTTGAGTTCTGCGAAATTGGTCTCGGAATTCTTTGGGTAATTTTTGAGTCAAAGAAACCCGATCATCTCGACTTTTACACTCATCAATCATCCCTTCTAATTTACTTCGCCAATTACTAATTGCCTGAGAGAAAGTTTTATTAACTTCTTGAGGAGTGGACTCTAAACGATAAGTAAATCCCTCTTTTCTAATTAAGTCTGTGTGCCAACCAAACAAAAATTCTTCGAGTAGTTTCTGTGGATCTGGACTTTGATCATAACCAGATAGCCAAAACAGCACCAACTTATGACTAATACGAGTCAGAGCAATGCGAACAATTAAATCTCGTGGGAAGTAAATGGCAGCTAACCCAAAGGCAAGATATCTCTGTATATTGGGTCGAGGATAATCATCCCATTGCAAAAGATGTTGGGCAAAATTGTCTCGTTGTCCTTTAACAACAGGAGCTAGTTCCCCTGAAAAGTCTAGGGCAATTTTCGAGGCAATGACATTACACAGCTTACGTTTATCTATTATTTTGTAGTTGTTAGAGGTTTGGTCGGACACCAAATAAGCATAGTCAAAAGGCGGCCGCTCTTCTTGGACAACCACCACATTTTGGATATCATAGCAAGCATTAAATTGAGTTCCAGGGGTGCTGTAATGATTAAGCTCCTTAAGAGCAGCATAGGTATTGGCAAAAATAGTAGGATTGGGATTAGCTGATTGAGTATAAAGGGTGGGTGCTATCACCAAATAACCAACGATTTGCGCCCCTTGATTACTATAATCATGTCTGAGACTGTAGGCCATATCCAGAAACATTCCGCTTCCAGTCCCCCCACACAAAGAACCCACCACAAAGATGTTTAATTTCTCATTAACTCTAATGCCTGATTTTAAAAGAGTGCCTTGATGGCCTCTTGTCCTACGTTCTGCTGCATCAATGACAGTTTTAATTTTTCGGTAGTTATGAAAGAAGGCTAATCTTCCTACTGGCCGAATCGCTTTTGCCCCATCTTCAATGGCCTTGATATTTCCTAATAATTTTGTGGGAAACCACAAGCTAATATGATCATAAGGGCCTTGTCGATCATAACTAGAACGTCGCTCTAATCCGTTCTTGAAATTTTCTACTTCGATCGCACTCATGGTGGTACTGACTTTTTCTGATTCTTTGAGACTTAGATCCACCCCATGATGAACATTTCCAGTGCGTAAACTAGAGGCAAGAGAGGCAGATTTATCAGTATCAATATGAACAAAACTGACAATGGGAAGATTATTTAAGTGTCCATAGCGATTGACAATTGAGCGACGAACTCTCATTAAAATGTCAAGACCTGTTCCTCCTAAACCGATACAAATGGTACGATTAATTCCGCGAAATTGTTGTCTAGCATTAGTTGCTTGTGTCATTGTTGCTTTCCAATAATCTATTTTTTTACTTGAATTGAAACTTCAACTTCTTGGTTTCTTCTGCGTTGATCTAAAACATTTAAAATAATTTTTTCTCCAGCAAGTTGTATTCGCTGATTAATTTCTTGCCCTCGCAGAAAAATAGGAGAAGCGTCTTTTAACGGGACTAAAAATAAACGATTACCTTTTCTTTCTAAATATCCTCTTGTTTCTGAATCAGGCATTTGTATTGTATTGGGTTCGTCTTCTCCTAAATAAATACGTCTATTATTACCTAAAATCAACGTTTTCTCCTCGTCTAAACTATTAGGATAAAAATCAACTTTCAATTTCCATTTCTGTTGCCATGATAACCAAGTTTTTAGTAAAATCGAGATTCCTACAATTCCGAGGCCCAATAGAGAAGTTGGTAGCCAAAGTTGTTGGATCAAGTAAGGAGTTACTAAACAAGTTTCTTGTCCACCAGGAACAGGGGTACAGAACTCTTGTAGGGTAGGGGGAATATCAACAACTGTAAGCTCATAAGGCTCATTTTTATCATTGAAAATTGTCTTAGCACGCTTTTGTAAAGGAAGGGTTTCTAACCAAGCTTTTCTTTCTTGACTCCGTTGAGAATTCGCATTTCTAAAAGGACTGTCCCAAGGGGTTTCTATCCATATGTCTCGGGTAATTCCTGGCTCTGTAAATAGGGGCGCATCGGTTACCCAAACCACAGCTTGACGATGAAGGGGTTCTTTTTGATGTAAACTACATTGATTGAGTTGTGCCAGTTTTTTATAAATGTTTAATTCTGCTAACTGAATATCAGCATTACGATAATTAAGATTCGCTTTCAAGGGAATCGTTTCTAAAATCTTTTTGATCTCTGTTTCTTTCCCTGTATATTTAATAGCTGGTTGATTAGGCAATACATTGGTCGCAAATGGAACAACGTAAACGGTATCTCCTCTTTGTAAACTATCTTCAATAATTTGTCTTAGTCGAAGTCTCCCTTCTGCATTTAAGCCTACACTGTCAGTTAAGTCTATGGCGAAAATCAGATCTCGTCCCCCATGCAGACGAGAAATTAGGTTTAAACCCGTTTGTTGCCAAAAATTTAAGGGCTGTTTACTTGGTGTTATGGTGGGGCAATTCATGATTTATAACCATCCTTGACCAATTAACTCAATATAGCAGTTGTGATTTATTTCTTCTTTCCAGACAAATTAGTACCGTTAAATGATAGTCGAAACTTGAGAGTCAAGGGATCTTGAAAATTTAAAAAATTCTTACAACCTTGATTAATTCTTTACTTTGACTAATGGTAAGGGATATTTTGTTCTAAAGAAGCTATTATTTTATGGAAAGCATAGCACAAAATACTTAAAAAAGTCAACTAATGTGTACCTTTAAGTAGTATTGTTATGGTTATAAGAGAAAATAAACCTTTTTTATAGCCTCGAATACGCAAAATAATTATATATAGGAACAAAATATAAACCAAAAACAAAATAAAATTAAGTGTTTATGAACTTTTAAGGTATAAAATGGGATACTTTTGCACTTTCTTGTATCTTGTAGCTAATTCTATAGAATGTAGTCAACAGATTGTTACTATAATTCATAGTCTTGTTCTATTATATTAGAAGAAATAGCAAATCAAGACGTGAACCATTACTTGAGTGGATCTTGTCTTATCCCTAACCTTATTTTTTTTATCTTATGGATCAAGAAGTATTTAACAAACGACTAGAAAATTTATCGCCTCGTCGCCGAGAGGTTTTAAATCAGTTGTTAACGGGGAAATCTTACGAAGAAATCGCCAATAAGCTCGATATTGTTGAGAGTACCTTAAGAAAGCACGTTTCTGCTATTTATGACGAATTGGTTGGGGATCTATTTCCGGAAAAAAGTCGAATTCGTTTTAGTGACTTAGAAAAATTGATCCATCAATATCAACCCAGTTTATTAAATAATTCTACTCCTCTTCCCTCTCCACGAGATACCTACATTGAACGACATCCTATTGATCAAGTTTGTCAAGAGGAAATTAGGCAACCAGGTGCATTGCTTGTCATTAAAGCCCCTCCAAAGATGGGTAAAACAATGTTACTATCTCAAGTTATCAAAAATATTATTCAACAAGAGTACAGAAGCGTGGTGTTGTCTGTGCGACTAGCAGCCAAAAATAGTTTTTATACTGAAGATAAACAAGAAAAAGATAAAAAGAACATAGACGATTTATTATATTGGTTGTGTACCAGTGTTACGCAGACGCTTTTACTATCAGGAGAAAGCATTGGTAATAAAGATAATCATAACATCAGTAATCAAGAGCAATTCAAAGAATTTTGGGAAACATCTTTAGGGGATAGTCCCGTTAAATGTACAACTTATTTTGAGAAATATTTATTATCAAGAAATAAGCCATTAGTTTTAGGGTTAGATGATTTAGATTCTCTTGATTTTGATTCCCAATTTAATAATACTGTGGCTTCCGATTTTTTTGCATTACTACGTACCTGGCATGAAAAAGCAGCAATACGTCCAATATGGGATAACTTACGCTTAATTCTTGTGCAGTCTCAAGACTACACTCTCAATACTTTAAATAGATCTCCCTTAGCAAATATTGGAACCCATATTAAGTTAGAAGAATTTACCGAAGAGCAGGTGAAACAATTAGGTTCAATATATAAATTAAAGTTACAAAATGAGCAAATAAAAGCGTTAATGGAACTTGTTGGAGGACATCCTTATTTAATCCATGAAGCTGTCCAAACCGTTGCTAGATGGGGAACAAACCTAGATAAAATTTTACAAGATGCTACGACTGAAACAGGAATTTATGGGAGTTATTTAGTTGATCTTTTGCGAAAGTTACAACTGCAAATAGATAAAGAAAATAAAAACATGAGTAGAGACTTATCCCTTGAGACTAATCAAGAGAATAAAACCAAACTTAAAAATATACAAAATATGGAAGTTTTAAAATCTAGTCATTCATCGTTATTAGAATCTCTAAAACAATTAATTAACCATAAGGAAGGAAAAGAATTCGAGTCAAGAATAAAAGAAATTCTAGATGAATTAGGGCTGATCAAACGAGAAGGTAATCTAGTTTTTCTTCGCTGTGAATTATATCGTCAATATTTAAAACAACAAGTAACTTACCTAGAAAATTAAGGAAAATGTCTAATAATCACCCTAACAATTTTTTATCAAATTTTCGCTATCAAGTGGGAGGAACTCTCAGAAGCAATGCACCCAGTTACATAATGAGAGAAGCTGATAATGATTTTTATGAAGGTTTAAAAGCTGGAGATTATTGTTATGTTTTCAACTCACGACAGATGGGAAAATCAAGTCTAGTTGTACAAACAATGGGGCGTTTGCAACAAGATAATTTTTATTGTGTTGCCATTGATTTATCAACCATTGGGAGTCAGCAAACAACAGAAGAAAAATGGTATGAAGGTTTTGTTTATCATCTATGGGATGAATTCTATCTTAATCTTAATTTAGGGAGTTGGTGGTCATCTCATAGTAACCTTTCTCCTGTACAACGTCTGAGTGAATTTGTTGATCAAATTCTTCTTCAGCAAATTTCTCAAAATATCATCATTTTTCTTGATGAAATTGATACCCTACTGAAATTTGATTTTACCGATGATTTTTTAGCCTTAATTCGCTCTTTTTATAACAAACGAGCAGAAAATAGAAATTATAACCGCTTAAGTTTTGCTCTTATTGGAGTAACTACACCTAACGAATTAATCAAAGACCAACAAAGAACCCCTTTTAATATTGGTCGTAATATTAAATTACAAGGGTTTACTTCAGTCGAACAAATTAAACCTTTAGCGATAGGATTATCTGAGAAAGCAAAAAATCCTAAAGCTGTTCTCAAAGAAGTTTTAAATTGGACGGGGGGGCAACCTTTTTTAACTCAAAAACTTTGTTATCTAATTGCCAATTCTCCTAATAATATTCCCGCTCAAAATGAACCCGATTGTGTAGAAGAAGTTGTTCGTTGGCGCATGATTAGTCATTGGGAAACATCTGATAGTCCCCAACATTTTAAAACGATTCGAGCGCGAATACTTCAAAGCCAGAAGAATAGAACTATTCAAATGTTAGGAATGTATCAGCATATTTTAGAAAAAGGAAAATTAAAAAGTGATGGTAGTTCAGAACAATTAGAATTACGTTTGACTGGTTTAATTGTTGAAGATCAACAATCTCACCAAGAATTGTACTTTAAGGTTTTTAATCGCATTTATCAAGAAATTTTTAATGATGAATGGGTAAAAAAACAGATAGAAAATTTACGTCCTTATGCAGAAAAATTGAATAATTGGGTTGCTTCAAATTTTCAAGATAACTCTCATTTATTACAAGAAGACGAGCTAAAACAAGCGAAACAATGGGCAGAAGATAAAAGCTTAATTGAGCTAGATTATCAATATTTAAGTGCTAGTGAAGAATTGGCTACAAAAATGCAGCAAAAACGAGCCACAAAATGGAAAAAAATTTCTCTTATTTCTGGTTTATTTGGATTGATTATAATTGGTGCGATGGGGACTATATTTTTTTGGAAATTAAGAAATTGTCCTTTTGGCAAAATCAAATTGAATGATGTTTGTTTAGTGGTATTAAGTAGTGGGGAAAATATTTTATTTCGTGAAGAAAGAAATCTTGATCAAGAAAGAGGAATAGAAGCCTTTAAACAAGGAGATTATCAAACTGCAATCTCTCATTTTCAAAAAGCTAAAAATAATCGACCAAATGACCCAGAACCTCAGATTTATCTCAATAATTCTCTTGCTCGTGAACGAGGAAATCCTTTCAAACTAGCAGCGGTTGTTCCTGTGGATAATAAAACAACTTCAGCTTATGAAATATTAAGAGGAGTCGCGGATGCACAAGACTTTTTTAATCAAGAACGTAGAGTGAATGGGCGATTATTAGAAATTGCTATTGTCAATGATAGAAATGAGGAGAATATTGCTAAAAAAGTCGCCCAACAATTAGCAAACAATAAAGACATTATAGGGGTCATTGGACATAATTCTAGTGAAGCAAGTTTAGCTGCTGTACCTATCTATGAAAGAGTCGGGTTAGGAATGATTTCTCCTACCAGTAGTAGTACAGGGTTAGACAGTTCAGTTTTTTTTAGAACTATTCCTTCCGATGCAGAAGCAGCAAAAAAACTGGCTCAATATGCTCAGTCAAATGGTCACGATAAGGTTATTATTTTTTATGATAATAGTGACAACGGGAAAAATCAGAAGTCCTACAGCATCAGTTTAAAAGAAGCTTTTGAAACAGAATTTGAAAAATTAGGAGGTACAGTCATTAAACCCTTCGATATTAATAATAACCAACTGAATATAAAAAACGTAATTGCAGATAGTATTAAAAACAAAAAAGTTAATACATTGATTTTATTTCCTTCAACAAAAACAACATCTATGGCGATTAGAATAGCAAAAGAAAATGCTCAACTTCCTCCAAACCAAAAACTAACTTTATTAGGCGGTGATTCTCTCTACAGTCCTAAAACATTAACAGATGGAAAATCGGCAGTTCAAGGATTAGTTTTAGTCATTCCTTGGGCAAACTATGAAACAAAATATGCTAAACATGGAGAAAAAAGATGGGAAGGAAGAATTAGCTGGCGTACGGCAACCAGTTTTGATGCAGCACAGGCTCTAATTGAGACAATTAAGAACTTAGAAAAAGCTCAAAAACAAGTGTCACGGCCTAGCATATTAGATGAGTTAAGATCAGTCAATTTATTAGCAGAAGAAGATTCTAATTACGAAACTTCGGGAGATAAATTACGATTTTGGGCAGATGGAAATCCTGATAGAATTGTTCGTTTGGTTCAAGTGTGTAAAAAAGATAAGTATTCATTAGAAAACGCAGGAGGTTTGGCTTTTGTTCCTATTGCATCCACTCCTCTAAAAGATTGTGTTAAAGTAAATTCTAATGGTAAATAATAGTGAGTCCGATTATCATACTAGATCCGCTTATTATCGTAGAGTAATATTCTTTCTTCCCCTGCCTCCTCTGCTTCCCTTGCTGCCCCTGCTCTCTCCATATGATTATCTACTTT
>JASJDW010000211.1 GCA_030064955.1 Crocosphaera sp. | reverse complement strand
AATTTTGTGACCCATATTATTTTTTCCTACCAAATAAACCAAAGAAACCCCCTCCTTTTTGTTTGTCAGAGGATTTTGATTTTTCGGTTTCGGGAAGAACTTCATCAAGTGCTTGTTTTGCTTGAATAACGATGGGATCTTGGGGATTGACTTTCCTGGCTTTATTAATATGAATTTTCGCCATGGTTAATTGGTTTTCTTTTAGATAAGCTAATCCTAATAAACCGTGACAGGTGCTATTATTCGGCTCTTCTTTTAACGTTTCTCGTAATTCAATAATTGCTTGAGAGATATTATTGCGTTGAATATAATCTTGAGCGCGTTTTAAAGCCGTCTCTATGGCTGATTTTCTATCTTCTTTTTTCGTTTTTACTTGTTGAGAAGAAGGGGCTGTTTTTACTTTAGGTTCTGATTTTGCTTTGGGTTTGGCTTTTTCTTTAACTTTTTTTCCTTGAGAAAGCATTAAATAAATTAAATTTAATTCGCTAATTTGAGCAATCATATAAAAAACATTATCTAAATCATCGTACTGCTGACTCGCTAACGGTGTTAATAGTCGATGGTAAGTTAATTCTCGATCTTGACTGGTTTGTAGTAGTTTTTGAGCCTCATCTGTAGCAATGGTAATACTACTTAATTCATCGGCTAAATTGTTTCCCATTTGGGATAATACTAATTTATATTCATTACGAGAACGGTCTTTCGATAATATTTCGTAGGCTGGATTGACTAATTTTGATAAAATTTTCGTGGCTAATTGTTTTTCTTTGTCTGTTTTCCCATCAAAGGTATCAGGATGGAGAAGATAAGCTATTTTTAAGTATCGCTGACGAATGTACCGACTGTCAGCATTAAGGGGAACTCCCAGAATAGCGTAGTGATCAGTTATATCATATTTAAAAAGTCCTTGTTCTATGGGAAAAGACATAAAATTAACCGCTTACTTTTAAGATTTTATGCCCTATTTTCAGAAAAATTTTCTGAAATGTAAGGGGATAAATTAATCATTTTTTCTTGAGGGTATGACAATGTTTTTGTCATCGTTTAAGCACTTTACTTTTACTTCACTTGATAGGTATTTTGTTTGACTACCATCAACACCAAGTGGTTTAAAGGTTGGTTACATAGTGTGACTGCTTATATATTCTTTACCCTGGATCATAGCATTTTCTCTAAGGGTTTGCTAGTTTTTAACCATAAAAAGCTTTCAACCAAGGTAATGCTTCTGTTAAGGCTTGACTCAAGCTCTGATGAATCTTTCCATTAGTAGCCAATAAACGTCCTGACTCCAATTTTAGGGGACTTTCGTCATAAGCGGTCACTTTTCCCCCTGCTTCCTCTAAAATGATGATTCCTGCTGCTATATCCCAAGGACTTAACCCCCTTTCCCAGTAACCATCTAACCGTCCACAAGCGACACTAACCATATCCAAAGAAGCTGATCCTCCTCGACGCACCCCTTGGGTAAGATGGGTTAAATAACAAAATTCTGGATAGTTGGTGTCTTTGGTTTCTCGGCGATCATAAGCAAACCCTGTTACTAATAAACTGTTGCTTAATTTGCTGGTTTGTGATACTTTAATAGGGCGATAATTAAGGGTAGCACCTAGTCCTTTTGCTCCTCGAAATAACTCTCTACTAAAGGGATTATACACTGCACCCACTATTGGTTTTCCTTGCCATAATAAGCCCACAGAAACTGCTGAAGCAGGATAACCATGAGCATAATTGGTGGTTCCATCTAAGGGATCAATTGCCCACAAATAATCGCTATCATTTTCTCCTATTTTACCAGATTCTTCAGCTAAAATTGGATGATTAGGAACTCTACGTTTCAGAATATTTAAAACAGTTGCTTCTGCTTTTTTATCCGCCTCTGTAACCAAATCCCCTGGACGACCTTTTTCCTCAATTTTTTCTAATTTATTGACCAGATCCCCTAAAATAACGCCGGCTGTCATTACTGCTTCTGTGGCAACATCTAGAAAGGTTTCGAGTTCTTTTTGATCGGGGAATTTCATGAATATTTTTAGTATTGAGGGTGCTATAGCAGTTCCCATACTTGTGAGGTACAAACTCTTCTAGTTTTAGGAGTTAGGAGTTGGGGAGTTCGGGAGTTCAGAAGTTCAGTATTAGCTGTATCTCATGAGTCCAGGAAATGCTATATATCTATTATTCCCTATGATTGAACAATTGAAAATAGTTCTGATAATTTTGCTGATTTCGGGGGGCTTAATAATATTAAACCCCTACTACATTTTTATTAATTAATCTTTAAGATTTAATCATCATCTAACGGAAATCCTAACTTAACTTTTCCTTTACCAAAATACCGTCCAAATTGTAGTTCATACACTTCATCTTCGTCTTGAGTTTCTACTTCTAAATCTGATTTAGCGTAACTAACACATAATAGAGCATACCCTTTTTTTCTCAGTTCAGGAGACAATCCGACTGCTTCAGGTTGGTCAACTTCTCCTGATAAAATACGGACAGCACAACTGGTACAGGCACCGTTACGACAGGAAAAAGGGAGTTCATAACCTTGAGCTTCTGCACTGTGGAGAATGTAGCGATCATCAGGAACTTGTAGGGTATATTCTTGATTAACTTGGCGATGATGAATGCGAATGGTGTGATAACGACTCATGGGGAAATCTTAGAATAATCAATTATTAATTATATTAGATTTCTTCGAGAAGCAATAGGGATTAAAGCTGCGATCGCAAAGTAAACTCATAATCGCCTCCAGGTTCTAATTGATAGTCAGATCGTTCCAAAAACCGTCCCAAAGGTTCATAAATTAAGGCACGGCCTAGGGACGGTTGTACTAATAATTGTCCCTGACGAAAATGCCATTTAAACCGCCATTGATATTGTGCAGCCCTAACTTCTCCTTCCATTTGGCCTTGTTGCCAAGACTGTTGAATTATGCGAACATAAGCAGTAGTTTTGGGTAGATTATTAGAACTCACAGTGGTATTAATCCTTGGTGTCTCTAACTGTTTACCATAGCAAATCTCTTCTATCTTGTCAGTGATGGCACAACCGATAAAGATTAAGCTATTAAGGATTAAAAGTGCTAGTTGAAACTGCAAAAGCGTTTGTACTAAAATTTCAAATAAGTCTTTTAAATGCACAACAGATTAGGAGAATATCATTTGATTAAAAGACAATAGTTAACAAGTCAATAATTATTTCAACAAAAATAGAATTATCTCTCGTCCATTGTTAACTAGAATTGTTCCTTGAGAAGAAAATTTAATTGAAACTTAATTTCTTGATTGGCAGTCTATAAGTTTAAGATGGTTTGAGGAAAAAAGGAGATGAGGAAAAAATCTATCTTATTGGCTTTAACATTATTATTAACTGCCACTACTCAAGATTCAAGTTGGGCTGGAGAAATCTTAGAAAAAATTAAACAAACAGGAGTCATTACCGCAGGAACCCGTAAAGATGCCATTCCTTTTGCTTATGTTAATGAGAAAGGAGAATGGATAGGCTATTCTATTGATGTTTTAGAAATTATTCGTCAAGATATAGAAAAAAAATTAGGACAACCGATCCAACTAAAATTAGTAGAAGTTACGCCCCAAAATCGTTTTGATAAAGTTAAAAATAAAGAAATTGATATTGAATGTGCTTCTTCTACCTTTACTTGGGAACGAGAGCAAATTGTTGATTTTTCAGTCAGTTACTTTGCCAGTGGAACAAAAATTTTTAGGAAAAAAGGTAGTGATTTAGGGACAATTGAGTCTTTAGCAGGGCGTAGAATTGGTGTAATTCCCAACACAACCAATGAACAAGCGATTAAGCAACAACAACCGGCTGCTATTCTTATTCCCATTAAAGATAGAATGGAAGGATTAGAAAAACTGAACAACGGGGAAATTGAAGCTATTGCAGGGGATGGTATTGTTTTACAGGGATTAAGATTAGAAAATAATAATAGGGATAGGTTTGAAGTGGTTCCAGAATTCCCTTATATGTATGAAGCTTATGCTTGTATGATTCCTGAAGATGAGTCGGCTTGGCGAGGAATGGTCAATTATAGTTTAGTTAAGTTTATGGAAGGCATTATTAGTGATCAACCGCAACAGGTAGCAATTTATGAAAAATGGTTTGGAGAAGAAACAGGAGTAACTCCTTATTCCAGAGAAGCCATTAATGATTATTTTCAAGGAATTGTTGATAGTTATGAGTGGATTCCTTTAATTAGCTATTAACTGATGAAAGGGAACAGGGAACGGGAAGGGTTTGGGAGCATCCCATTTTTGCAAAGAAAGTATAGCACTACGTGCTAGGGAATGGGGAATGGGCAATAGGCAATAGTCCACTGTACAAAGGTTTCAGCTTGTAGAAATGTCCTAACAGTAATGCGTAGTGTTATATCTTTGGAGTTTGACGGGGAGACGAGGAGATAAGGAGACGGGGGGAAATTCATAACTATAAACTATTAAGTTCCTAAGCAAAATTAATTGCACGGTGGGCATTGCCCAATAAAAGGCTAAAACTCTTATCCAAAGCTTATTATGAGCAGTGCCCACCCTACAGTTTTTGTGTAATTAATTTTGTGTGCTTGCTTATCAATAAAGGACAATTTGCACCTTTTAACAATTTTATAGTTAGTAAGGGCTTAATATTATTAAGCCTTTACTAATCAATTTAACCCCTAGCAACAGGATCCACAGAAGCATTACCTTCCATCATGGCAACTTGGGTTAACGGATGATCTTCTTCTTCCCCTTCATGGTGTTCAGCAAACGATCCTTCGGGTTCTTTGAGGACAAACCAACATAAGAAAGCCACAATAACCGCCATAATACCCATTATCTGGAAAAAGGCCGTATTGGCTTGAGCAATGATGGCTGGACTGGGATCTTTGCCACCGCCTAACCATTCGGGTAAAAGGCTAAAAATGGTTAAATAAGCCACTGCACCGACGTTTCCGTAAGCCCCTACATTACCCGCCACTTGACCTGTAATACGACGTTTTACTAAGGGAACGATCGCAAAGGTTGACCCTTCCCCTGCTTGGACAAAGAAAGAACAAGCCATCGTTAAGATAATTGCACCGGGTAGCCACCAACTGCTAGTAACCGTACCCAACATCAGATAACCAATACCCATACACAGAGTTAACACAGCCATCGTATTTTTACGACTACCTAACTTATCGGAGATCAAACCGCCACCTGGACGAGACATCAAGTTCATAAACGCATAACTAGAAGCGATCATCCCTGCTTGTGCTGGGTTTAAGGGGAATGTCCCTTCAAAAAAGGCAGGGAGCATAGAAACCACTGCTAACTCTGATCCGAAGTTGACAACATAGGTTAATTCGAGAATAGCTACCTGAGAGAAACGATAGCGATCTTTTGCTGGATATTGCTTTCTACCGGTCATTAAGTCTTTATTCACTACCCAACAGTTATAAGCTTGGAAGAGATATAACCCCACTAAACAAGCCCAAACAATGTACATGGTATTAGCACCATAGAAGCCAACCTTTTTTAACCGCCAAGCTAACACCATAAGAATGCCGGATAACGGTGCATTCATCACCATTAAGAACCAAAAATCACGCTTGGTTGTAACTTCGATGCCTCTAGCACTTTTCGGCTTACGATAGGTTTTTCCGGGGGGATGATCTTGGACGTTGTTGTAGTATAAAATCCCATACAGCGCAGCAATAATGCCCGTTCCAGCGATGCAAAGTCGCCAGTTGAGGAGGGGATCACCGGCGGGGGTAAGTGCGCCCAAGGCGAACCATCCACCAATTGTGGGGAGGGTAAACGCAGCAGCAGCCGAACCAAAGTTACCCCAACCCCCATAAATACCTTCAGCCAGCCCTATTTCTTTGGGGGGGAACCATTCTGCAACCATGCGAATACCGATAACAAACCCGGCACCGACGATCCCTAACATCAACCGTCCAACCACTAACTGGGTGAAGCTTTGGGCGGTGGCAAAGATTAAACAGGGAATGGCTGCATACATTAACAGCAATGTATAGGTAATTCTTGGCCCGTAACGATCCAATAACATTCCAATGATAATCCGCGCAGGAACGGTTAAAGCAACGTTACAAATAGCTAATGTTCTAATTTGACCAACTTCTAGCCCAAAATCAGCTTTTACCTGGGTTGCCAAGGGCGCAAGGTTAAACCAAACCACAAAGGTTAAAAAGAAAGCAAACCAAGTCATGTGGAGGATCTTATATCGTCCACGCAGTGACCACATTTCTGCAAGCATTTTAATTGTTTTCCTCTCAGTGTTGTTAGATAAGATTTACAGTTGAGTGTGGGGGAATAAAGAACAAGGAACAGTCAGTTGGTGTAGAGACGTTGCATGAAACATCTTTACAGGAGTTTTCGTTTTGCACCAAAGTTCTTAATTAAGATATCGGTCAAAACAAGAAGTAAGTCATCACAAGCAATACCTTTTTGGACACAAGTGCCTAAATGAGCATCTTTACCGACTTTTCCTCCCATGTATAGGTCAACTCCTTCGACGGTTTTGCCGTCTTTGCGAACTTTTGTTCCCATTAAGCCAATATCGGCCACTTGGGGTTGTCCGCAGGAGTTAGGACACCCTGTCCAATGAATACGGACAGTTTTGGGAAGTTCTAGGGCTTCATCGAGTTCCTTAGCCAAAGCAACAGCCCGATTTTTCGTCTCAACCAGAGCAAAGTTACAAAATTGCGCCCCTGTACAGGAAACTAAGGCTCGTTGTAAGGGTTTTGGACTAATACTGAACTTCTCTAGAATCGGTTCTTCTAAAAATGTCTCTAGGTTTTCCTGGGGAATGTTAGGAATAATGACATTTTGCTCAACAGTGAGGCGAATTTCGCCATTTCCATAAACTTCAGCCACCCTAGCTAAGTCTAGCATGTCCTCAGCGTATAAACGACCTACAGGAACCTGCATCCCCACATAGTTTAACCTTGCTTGTTTTTGGGGGAAGATACCAATATGATCCCGTTTTTCCCAGTCAATTTCGTCTTTTTCGGCTTCTTCTGCTAATTTATAGCCCAATTCAGCTTCGACTTCTTTACGGAACCTATCTAAACCCCATTCGTCAATTAACCACATCAGACGGGATTTTTGACGGTTTGCTCTTGAACCATGATCTCGAAAAACAGTTAAAATAGCACGACATAAGCTGACAACAGTCTCTTCTGTAGGAGGAACCCAAGCGTTAAGGGGAACAGCAGCTTCGCAGCGTTTAGCAGAGAAAAAGCCACCGACAACCACATTGAACCCCAATTCACCATCTTTATAGGCAGGGAAGAACGCAATATCGTTAATTTCAGCATGAACCGAGTTATCTCGTCCCCCTTCAATGGCAATATTGAATTTACGGGGTAGGTTAGTAAAGTCATAATTACCTTCACCCTTGTTAGTAATCATGTCCTGTACTTTTTTGACCAACTCACGGGTATCAATGAGTTCATTTGCATCTAAACCGGCCATAGGAGAACCCGTAATATTACGGACGTTATCCATCCCTGACTGCACAGATGTCATGTTGGCCGCTTTGAGACGGTTAAAGATGTCGGGGATATCTTCGAGACGAATACCCCTTAATTGCAGGTTTTGCCGAGTGGTGATGTCGGCGTTTCCATCGTCCCCATATCGTTGTACAATATGGCCAAGAACCCGCATTTGTTCACTGGTTAAGATACCATTTGGCATCCGCATCCGTAACATGAACTTGCCAGGGGTGACAGGACGGTAAAAAATACCCACCCATTTTAGGCGATGTTCGAGATCGGTTTTGTCCATTGCTTCCCAACCGATGCGAGCAAAGTGTTCTAATTGGTCTTTTATAGCTAGTCCATCTTTTTCAGCCTTTATTTTTTCAAATTTGTTTAACTTTTCTTGGTTTTTAGGTTGGGTACTTGGCACCACAGGGAAAACCCTCCATTTCGGTGAAGTTGCTAACTATTTAAGCTCCACAATCCAAGAATTTTTGTAGCTAATGTAACAAAATGTTAGATAAAATACGTTTTTTGCATTTTTTATATGTATTTTTTGCATTTTTATTACGTTGGATTACCTACGGGACTACTATTGACTATTTTGGCTAAAATAGCTATTTTAGACTTAATAATAGTAACTCAACCCAAAAATTGATGAAAAAAGTAGCAGCATCTGACGCGAAAAACCGTTTTGGTGAATTATTAGATTTAGCTAGAAGGGAACCCGTACACATTACAAAGAAAGGACGTAATGTTGCTGTTGTTCTTTCTACAGAAGAATTTGAAAGGTTATCAGAATTAGAGGATGAATTATTAGCGATGAAAGCTAAAGAAGCAAAAGAAGAGGGGTTTATTGGTGTTACAGAAAGTGAGAAATTATTACAGCAGTTAGCCTCTACATCAGCAGTAGTTTGGTCGCCTCAAACTGATAAAAAATCAATTGAAGCTTTATCAGAATTATTAAAAACTGTAGAGGATGAAGATAAATGATTAATGGTCAGCGTTTTCCTTATTTTTTGTCATCTTCATGTTGTTTTCTTGTTTTTCGTTCTCTAAACTTTATCCCAAAATGTTCAGAAATAACTTGTCGAAATTTCTGATTTTCTTCGGGTGTGACTCGTCTTGCTTTGTTGAAAGGAAACTCAGTTTTTTTGTTCATTGTATAAATAATATTTAACTTATGGTACGAATTGAACCTATCAACGAAACCTCTCCATATTTACCTGAAGTCAATAAACTTGGTGATTCAAACAAAGCTACTTTAGGCTTTTTTTCTAAGGGTGCTTTTGAAGAAAAAGCAAGAAATAAACAGATTTTAGTTGCTCTTTCTGATCACGGAGAGTTTATGGGTTACCTAATGTATAGAACCGTTAAGAGTCATAATCGAATTAGTGTTATACATCTATGTATTAAAGATAATTATAGAGGACAAGGACTGGCTAGACAACTCTTAGATTATTTAAAAAGTGTCACATCTCAATATAGAGGGATTGAATTGCGATGTCGTCGTGATTATGGTATCGATAATATGTGGAGTAAATTAGGTTTTTATGCTGTCTATGATAAAAAAGCAAAAACAAAAGGAAAACTGCTTACATATTGGTGGTTAGATTATGGTCATCCTAATTTATTGTCATTGATAAATGATCAAAAATCTGAATCAAAGTTATCTATTATTATTGATTACTCTATATTTCAAGAAATTTATTTACATAATCATTCATCTAAACCTCAAGAAGAAAAAGGTAAAGATTCTAAAGCTTTATTAGCTGATTGGATTGAGCCTAATATAGAAATGTGGGTTACCCATGAAATTTTAAATAAAATCAATAAAATAAATGATTATCAAAAAAGAAAAGATATTAGAGATGTTTTCTTAGGATTAAGTCGTATCAACTATACAGATAAGCAATATCAAAAATTCTTAAAATCAATAGAATCATTCATTAAGCTAAATGACTTACCAATAGATCAATCTTATATTCGTCATATTGCACAGTCTCTTGCTTCAGGAATAAATACAATTTTGACTAAAAATGTAGATATTCTAAAATTATCTGACCAATTCTATGAAGAATTTAAAGTCATTATAATAAGTCCTAATGACTTTATAAAACGTTTTGATGATATCGAACAACAAAAAAATTATCAGTCCAGACTCTTTGCAGGAATTCACTCATTAAAACAACTCCCTATCAAGCTAGAAGAAGTAAACAAACTGAAACATGATTTAGTTAATAATTGCTCAGAAGAAGAGCAACAATATTTTTTAGAAAATCTTAGAAATTTTCTTTTTAAGAAAGATACTCATGAGTGCTTAATAATTAAAGATGAAGATAATGAGTCAGTAGCTATTATTGTCTATAATAGAAGTAAAAGAGATCAGTTAGAAATTCCTTTGATGAGAATAAGTAAACACTATCTTGCTGAAACAGTAGTAAGATATTTGTTATTTACAAGTATTTCTTTATCAGCACAAGAAGGACGACAACTAACAAAAATAACAGATAAATACCTTCAAGATAAAATCATTAATATCATTCAAGAATACCATTTTATAGAAACAGAAAATGAATTATTAAAATTAAATTTTTCTTTAATTGATACAAAGAAAAATATTGCCAATCAATTAACTACACTAGAAAACAGTTTACTAAATTCACCTTCTTTTTTTTTAAATCTATCCAAAACTCTTAAACAAAATAACTTAAGTCGAGAAGCTATTTTGCAGATTGAGCGTTACTTATTTCCTCTAAAAATTATTGATCATGATATCTATAATTTTATTATACCAATTCAACCTATATGGGCTGCTAATTTGTTTGATAAGGAATTAGCAGAGCAAACTTTATGGGGTTTTAGTAAAATAGAACTGGGTCTTAATCGAGAGGCAGTGTATTATAAATCTAAAAGATCTCCCAAAACATTACATCCAGGTATAAGTGGTCGAATCTTATGGTATGTCAGTAGTAGTAGCGATAAAAAAGATAGGGGTTTTTATAATATTGGTTGTATTAGAGCTTGTTCCAGACTAGATGAAGTTATTATTGATACTCCAAAAGAACTATATCGAAAATATCGTCATCTAGGGATTTATGAATTGTCTAATCTTATTCAAGTTGCTAATAATGATGAATATAAAGAAATTATGGCAATTAAGTTTAGTGATACTGAATCATTTAAACATCCAGTTAGTTTAAAAGATGTTCAAGAAATTCTTGAAAATAAAACAACTTTCACATCTTCTACATATATTAACAATGAAAAGTTTGCTATAATTTATAAGCAGGGAATGAAAGGTAAATAATTAAAACACTATGTATAAAAATTTCCTTCTTATTTCTATTAAGCCAGAATACGCACAGAAAATTCTGGATGGTGAAAAAACAGTTGAATTACGAAAAACAAGAACTCGCTTAAAAACTGGAGACATAGTTTTAGTTTATGTGTCTTCACCTCAACAAGTAATAGCTGGTTTTTTTGAGGTAGAAAGTATTGAAATATTTGAGAATCTTCCTAAAGATAAAAAAGATTTTTGGGAGATGATTAAAAACAAAGCTCAAATCAAACAAAAAGACTTTAACAATTATTATAAAACTGCATCTATAGGAGTAGCTATTTTTATCAAAAAAGTACATAAATTTGATAGTAGTGCTGAACTTATTAAAGTTAAACAGAAAATAAAAAATTTTACTCCTCCTCAAAGTTATAGATATTTAAAACCCAAAGAAGTTGAAATCTTAGAATCAATAGTTAAAGAAAAAATTTTAATCAAATAATACGTCATAAATACGATGAAAGAAGAAAAAGAACCTATGATTAGAATTCTATTTGAGGAGTTTATTGATTCGTATTTTTATACTCCTGAATTCCTAGAAACTCAGAATATTTATGATAATAATCGTAAAACAATATATGATAGTTTTAAAAATATTGAATCAAAATTAGAATTAATCGAACAAAAAGATTTTACTGATATAGTCTTAAAAGATTTACTTTATTTAGGAGATAGTGAAACTTGGAAAAAATTATGTGAAATGTATAATATGAATCAAACGTTTAGTGATGACAAAGAACAATGGAATACATTGGCTGATAACGTATATAATTTTATTCGTGATTTGTTAATATCCCCTGAGCATTTACAGAGTATTTGTAATCATTATTTACAATATGACTTATTTAAAGATATTTCTCTCTTCTTAATTAGTCGTATTTTAAATGCTTTAAATAGAAAAAACTTTTTTATTATTCTTCCAAATTCTTTAAAATTAATTAATTATTTATCAGAAAGTTCTTATAATTTATCTATTAGTAATTATTCCGTGATTAATTCTTTAAGTCAAAAAATAACTACAATGCTTACATCTTACAAAAATTTATCTAGTATTCCATTTTTATCTGATAGTGAAATTTTTTACTACTTTTGTGATTGGTTATATAAAATAAAAAAAATTGAAAATACTGCATTGATATTTGAAAACAAACAAAAAAGACATTACACACTTATGGAACTTATTGAAGATACTAACCTAGAAGAAACTCAATTAAACCAATATATCAACACCCTAGAACGTAAAAAGCATATTATCTTTCAAGGTTCATCAGGAACAGGAAAAACCTACTTAGCGAAACATATTGCTAAACATTTAACCAGTAGTGGAGATGGATTTTGTGAACTCATACAATTTCATCCCAGTTATAGTTATGAAGACTTTATACAAGGTATTCGTCCCCAAACTTCACCCGATGGAAACTTAGAATATTCTATGATACCTGGACGGTTTTTAAACTTCTGTAAAAAAGCAGAAAACTGTGAGGATATCTGTATTTTAATCATTGATGAAATTAACCGCACTAACCTCTCTCAAGTATTCGGAGAATTGATGTATTTACTGGAATATAGAGAAGAAGAAATACAACTTGCAGGAAGCGATCAAACTTTTAAAATACCCGAAAATGTTTATATAATTGGAACGATGAATACTGCCGATCGCTCAATTGCTTTAGTAGATCATGCGTTACGTCGTCGCTTTGCATTTATTCCGATCAAACCTAACTATGATATCCTCAGAAAATACCAGCAAAAACATAACCCAAACTATGATATTGAATCATTAATAAACATTTTAATTGAACTCAATAAAACTATTAACGATCCTCATTATGAAATTGGTGTTTCCTTCTTCCTTACTAAAAAATTACAAGAGGATCTCGAAGACATTTGGACTATGGAAATAGAACCCTATTTAGAAGAATACTTTTTTAACGAAACTGACAAAATTGATAAATTTCGTTGGAAAAATATATAATATAAATAGTTTTAGGATTTCATGATACCGAAACTCGTAAATTAACTGAGTTTACTTGTGCAGAGGTTGGCTTCAGCATCGCTTAATTTTTTAATACTTATGATAACATAGATTATAGCTACGTGACTAACTTTACCAAATAGGAAAAAATCTAACTATGTCAGAAGAAAGATTTAGTCGTATCGAAGAATTAATTATGGCACTTTCTAATAATATGATTGAGTTTCGTCGCAATGTCGAACATCGCTTTGACTATTTAGAAACAAGAATTAAAACCATTGAATTAGATGTTGAACCCGATGGTAGAATTTCAGAAGGGTTTGATCGTTTAAGTCAAGATATAGATTCCCTTGAGAAAAGATTAGATAAAATTGAACATGGACAAAACCAAATTAAAGCAAGTTTAGATGTTATTTTACGTCATATTACAGGATACGGACAAGATACGGATCAGACTCAATAATATTAAATTCATGTTTCTATATCATCCATGAATACAACAACTCTTACTGAATACAAACCCTGTAATATTCCCCGCGATCGCATTCCACAAAATATTATTGATCAATTAAAAGATAACTATAAAAATAAATTCAAAATAAATCTAAAATATACGAAAAAAGGGGATCAATGGGAAATTATTTCACAAGGGTGGTTAGGTTGTATCCCTATTAGTAATGATTGGAATTTTCATATTAAACCGAAAGTTCCTATTACTAATATTTTCAGAATGTTAGAGTATGCTTATAACCTAAAAAGTTTTCAATTTTTAGATGGTTTAATGACTTGTGAAAGCTTACCGGACTTTTATAACCGTTTAGCAACTATTTTTGCTCATCGTATCTTAAACCGTATCCAAAAAGGACTATATTCAACTTATACCAAACAGTCACAAAACTTAAGTTATGTCAAGGGGAAAATAGATATCAAAACCATGATCAAACATCCCTGGAAACCTAAAATAACTTGTCATTATGATAGCTTTACTCAAGACATAGAAGATAATCAGATTTTACTGTGGACAATATATATTATAAGTTGTCAAGAAATGTGTCAGGAAAATACTCGAAGTTTAATTAGAAAAGTTTATCACGCATTACAAGATTATATAACCCTATCACCTTTTACAGCCAATGATTGTATTAACCGAAAATATAACCGTCTTAATGAAGATTATTACTGTTTACATTCCCTGTGTCGCTTCTTTTTAGAAAATACAACACCCAGTCATGAAAAAGGAAATTATAATAGCTTACCTTTTTTAGTCAACATGAATCAACTGTACGAAAAATTTGTCGCAGCATGGTTACAAAAACATCTTCCTCAACACTTAGGAATTAAAACACAATATCGTGTGGAATATGATAATTTTAGTTTCAAAATTGATCTAATTATTTACAATAAAAACACGCAGGACAATTTATATGTACTGGATACAAAATATAAAACAACAATAACACAGAATGATATTTATCAAATTATTACCTATACCTTTGAACAAAATTGTAATTATGCTATTCTTATTACACCCAGTCCAAATAACTCAATCGATGATAAAGTAAATAATATTTATATTCGTACTATCAACTTTTCTTTAGACGAAAATATAGAAACAGAAGGAAACAAATTTTTACAACAATTAATAAATGTTAATTTTAATTTGAGTTAAGTTTACTGGTTACTTATAATTTCCCACTAATTTATAGCATTAGGCATTTTCATTAGGACACTAATAAAATGACGAAACCATGTAGGGTGGGCATTGCCCACCTTACAATAATGTCATAATCTTTCTTTGTAATCCTATAACTCAAAATAATTTTCAATATTTATGGTGATAATTGTCGTTTTAACGCTTCTAAACCAGCCCAACGACCATCAAGAATGGTATGACTATCATCGGTTTTCGTAGTTGGAGGTTGACAGTCTTTGCCACATAACTGTCTTAAAGGAATAGCTAAAGACAATTGTTCATAAAGCCAACTTTGGGGGTCAAAATGTCCCTCTGGGGATAAAGTTTCTGATAAATCTTCCCAAGCAACTTCCCTTTCTTGGGGATAATTTTGCTGTACATCTACATCTTTATCTAACCAAATAATTTCCG
>JASJDW010000210.1 GCA_030064955.1 Crocosphaera sp. | reverse complement strand
GCACTTCCTGCACTTAAATTGGCTTTGAGGGATAAATCCATTGGAGTAATTTGTCCCTGATTTTCTTTGAGTAGTTGATTAAAAATGGGGTTGATCTTGGCACTCCACTGCTGCCATTGATAATTGTCCACCAGTTTCCAGACAATAATTAACGCAATAAATCCTAATACCCACATCCAAGCTTTGTAAAGAAGTACGATCACCGCAGCAAGGGGAAGGATTAGAATTAGAAAGGCGGTTGGAGTTAGATTACCATCGAATACTTTTCCAGTCATAATTTCTGGTGTTCTCTAGAAGTAATTGGCAAAACTGATGTTATTATGCACTATTGTTTCACCATTTATAAATATCTCAATGTCAAAGAACTCTATATTATCAGGATTTGGTCTTTTTATCCTAGAAACGGCGTGTTACAGAAATACCGTAAAAAATCCCTAAGAAAATTGAAATGGTAATTAGGAGTAAGATAACGCTTCCTGGAATAAAACCTAAAATACCTAAACCTCTTAAAATATAGGTCGTTAGGGTGATTAACACAGATATGATCAAAGCTAAGGTAACAGGGGAAAGTTTAGATGAAGTTGATTTATTCATTAGCATTTAAGGGTTAGACTCACAGTGGAGATAGTTGAGGAGATCACTACAATAACTCAATAAAGCAACTTTTATCTATTCGGTGATCGCTGATCTTGTAGGTTGGGTTGAGGAACGAAACCCAACCTACAGACTGTAAAAAACCCCATCCTTATCAGGACAGGGCTTATAACTTAGTTTAGATGAGTTGAAGATTAGTAATCAAAATCTCCACCACCACCAGCAGGGGCTTTTTCTTTCTCAGGCTTATCTACCACAATACATTCAGTGGTTAAGATCATACCTGCGATCGAAGCAGCATTTTGTAAACCGGAACGGGTTACTTTAGCAGGATCAACAATACCGGCAGCTAACATATCAGTGAACTCGCCAGTAGCAGCATCGTAACCAGTGTTAAAGTCTTTTTCCTTAACTCGTTCAGACACAACTGCACCGTTTTGACCCGCATTTTCAGCAATACGCTTTAAGGGAGCAGTTAAAGCACGAGCAACGATTAATGCACCGGTTAATTCTTCGTTGGCTAGATTGCCGTTAGCCCACTCTTCTAGGGTGGGAGTGAGGTGAGCTAAGGTGGTACCACCACCAGGGACGATCCCTTCTTCTACGGCTGCTTTTGTTGCGTTGATGGCATCTTCTAAACGAAGCTTACGATCCTTCATTTCGGTTTCAGTAGCAGCACCAACTTTGATAACCGCTACCCCACCAGAGAGTTTCGCTAAACGTTCTTGTAACTTCTCTTTGTCGTAGGAAGAGTCGGAATCATCGATTTGACGACGAATGAGGTCACAACGAGACTTAACCGCTTCTTCGTTACCTTCTGCAACAATGGTGGTGTTATCTTTGGTTAGAATAATCCGACGGGCTGATCCTAACATTTCAACCTTGGTGTTTTCTAACTTCAGTCCAGCATCTTCGCTGATAACTGTACCGCCGGTTAAAGTAGCGATATCTTCGAGCATTTGCTTACGGCGATCGCCAAATCCAGGGGCTTTTACAGCAGCCACGTTTAACACACCCCGTAAACGGTTCACCACTAGGGTTGCTAAGGCTTCTTTTTCAATATCCTCAGCGATGATTACTAAAGATTTGCCTTGACGGGCAACCTGTTCTAACACAGGGACTAAATCTTGAACCAGGTTAATTTTTTTGTCGGTGATAAGGATGCAGGGTTCTTCAAAGACTGCTTCCATCCGTTCGGGATCGGTAACAAAGTAAGGGGAAATATACCCTTTATCGAAGCGCATCCCTTCGGTAATTTCCAGTTCGGTGAACATGGACTTTCCTTCTTCTAAGGAAATGACCCCTTCCTTGCCCACTTTGTCCATCGCTTCAGCGATCATTTGACCCACTTCTTCGTCGTTTCCGGCAGAAATGGCACCTACTTGGGCGATCGCTTTGGAATCTTCAATGGGGTTGGCGTGTGCTGCAATTTTTTCTACTAAGAAGTCGGTAGCTTTATCAATACCCCGTTTGAGGGCGATGGGGTTGGCACCAGCAGCAACGTTACGTAACCCTTCTTTAACGATGGCATGGGCTAACACGGTAGCGGTGGTGGTTCCGTCTCCAGCCACATCGTTGGTTTTGGAGGCTGCTTGACGAATCAAGGAAACTCCTGTATTTTCGATATGATCTTCTAATTCAATTTCTTTAGCAATGGTGATCCCGTCGTTGATGATTTGCGGGGCACCAAATTTCTTTTCTAGGACAACGTTACGACCTTTGGGACCAAGGGTAACGGCTACAGATTCAGCCAGGATGTCCATTCCTCTTTCTAATGCGCGACGTGCATCTTCGTTGTAGACAATAGATTTAGCCATAGGTTATGCCTCTTTTGGGTCGATTCTCAATCAATGAATAAATGAAGTCAATAAAAAGTTGCTTAAGATGGGTTTAAGCAACGGCGGCTAAGATATCTTTTTCGGATAGTAATACATAGTCCTCTCCAGATAGCTTGACATCTGTGCCAGCGTATTTGGAGTAAAGCACTTTATCGCCAACTTTTACGTCTAATTCAGCACGGCTGCCATCATCGTTACGCTTTCCAGGTCCAACTGCTACAACTTCGCCGATTTGGGGCTTTTCTTGGGCATTATCAGGTAATAAAATACCTCCTGCGGTTTTTTCTTCGGCAGGGCTAACTTTAACGAAAATGCGATCGCCAAGGGGTTTAACGGTAGAGACGTTAATACTAATTGCTGCCATGAACGAATCCTCCTGATGTTTATAATTAAGTTTGAGGGCTTGTTGTAAGATGTTTAGCACTCTCACCTTACGAGTGCTAATTTAGCGAAAGATGGGGAGCGATGGCAACAGTTGTCTGGGTACGGGTTCCCGAACTTTTTTGGAGTGTAAGTTGTTGAGTATGTAAATTGTTAGTTGAGACTGTAGGGGGTAGGGTGTAGGGTTTATTCTCCCCGTCTCCCAGTCCCCCAGTCCCCGTCTCCCTATTGCTAATCTCACTGAAAAAACAATGGTTTTACCGAGGGTCTTCAATCCGACATTTTGAGATAACTAATGGGAATCATAAAAACGATCTAAAATAGTGTTTTGTTTACAATAGTTTGTTAAAGTAACTACTAAGGCTATCACTCAACCATTACGCACAAACCAACCGAACTAACGATCTATGCCAGGTGACTACTACGATATTCTTGGGGTTGACCGTAACGCCAGTAAAGAAGACTTAAAAAAAGCTTATCGCCGTCTTGCGCGAAAATATCACCCTGATGTTAACAAAGAACCAGGGGCAGAAGAACGATTCAAAGAAATTAACCGTGCTTACGAAGTGCTATCCGAACCCGAAACCCGTAGTCGTTATGATCAGTTTGGAGAAGCAGGGGTCAGTGGTGCCGGAGGCTTCAACTACGGTGACATGGGTGATATGGGCGGTTTTGCCGACATTTTTGAAACCATATTTAGTGGTTTTGGAGGAGGTATGGGAACGGGTGGAACCCGTCGTCGTACCGGACCGGTTAAAGGGGATGATTTACGCCTGGATCTCAAATTAGATTTCCGTGAAGCCATTTTTGGGGGAGAAAAAGAAATTCGGATCCCCCATTTAGAAACTTGCCAAGTTTGTCAAGGAAATGGGGCGAAACCAGGAACTGGTGCAAAAACCTGTTCCACTTGTAATGGTCAAGGACAAGTTCGTCGCGCCACTCGTACCCCTTTTGGCAGTTTTGCTCAAGTATCTGCTTGTCCTGCTTGTAACGGTCAAGGACAAGTGATCGAAGAAAAATGCGAAGTCTGTAATGGTGCCGGACGCAGACAAGTTACAGAAAAGGTGAAAATAACCATTCCCGCAGGGGTTGATGATGGAACTCGTTTGAGAGTATCGAGAAAAGGAGATGCAGGGTTACGAGGTGGCCCGGCTGGGGATCTCTACGTTTATCTGTATGTTGAACCAGATAAGGTATTTACCCGTGACAAAATGAACATTCTTTCGGAGATTACCATTAGTTATCTCCAAGCTATCCTAGGATGTACTGTAACGGTAGATACTGTGGATGGAGAACAGGAATTAACCATTCCCGCAGGAACCCAACCCAATACAGTCCTCACCCTGGAAAATTTAGGGGTTCCGAAATTGGGTAATGATGCTATTCGAGGGGATCATCTCATTACCGTTAAAGTGGACATTCCCACCCGTATTAATGCTGAAGAACGAGAACTTCTAGAAAAATTAGCCCATATTAAGGGTCAAAGTCATGGTAAAGGTGGACTCGAAGGATTTTTAGGGAGTTTATTTCACAAATGAATCTTCCTACCTCTGATGTCTCTTTGTTGGATCTTCGGGGAACCCCTTGCCCCATTAATTTCGTTCGCACTAAACTAAAATTAGAACAAATGTCCCCTGGTTCCCTTCTAGAAGTATGGTTAGATCCCGGAGAACCGATTGAACAAGTTCCCGATAGTTTAACCATGGAAGGCTATAAGGTGGAAACCATTGATGATCGTCAGGAGTTCTTCTCCCTGAAAGTTCGTCGTCCTCAATAGGGAAGCTAAGTATGAACAGTAGTTCGATATCCTTCTTCATATTCTCACACCAGATCCCCTTATTACAGTAGAGTAATGTTATTTTTCCCTTTGCTTTCTCTGCTTCCCCTACCCTCTCCATATGATTATCTACTTTCTAAACCGGATTTGGTATCATACCCCCCACACCCCCTGATTCTGTGCATGATTTAAGCCACCTTCGGTCTCCCCTTTCCACTGTCTCACGTCTTATAGGGACAGTTATAGCAGTACAGGCTAATTTTTATCAGGTTCGTCTTGATCAACCCCTAAAAGACCATCATAATGCTCTTATATCCCATTTATTGTGTACTCGACGCACTCGCTTGAAGAAAATTGGGCAAACGGTGATGGTGGGCGATCGCGTTATCATTGAAGAACCGGACTATCAAGACGCTAGAGGGGCGATCGCTCAAGTCTTACCCCGTAAAACTGAGTTATCTCGTCCTCCTGTAGCGAATGCAGAGCAAATACTTCTTGTTTTTGCTTTGGATGAACCACTGTTAGAACCTTGGCAGTTAAGTCGTTTTTTGATTAAAGCTGAGTCTACAGCTATTCCCTTTTTATTGTGTCTCAATAAAGCAGATCTACTGACCTCCACCCAACAAAAAACATGGCAAGAACGCTTAGAAAAATGGGGCTATAACCCTTTATTGATTAGCGTTATGACTTCTCAAGGGTTAAAGGCATTGAAAGACAGTTTAAAAGGGAAAATCACCATCTTAGCTGGACCGTCTGGAGTGGGTAAATCGAGTTTAATTAATACCTTAATTCCTCAGGTTGAGCAACGGGTGAATCAAGTTTCAGGAAAATTACAAAAAGGTCGACATACCACTCGTCATGTAGAATTATTTGAGTTACCAGAAGGGGGATTATTGGCTGACACACCCGGATTTAATCAACCTCATTTGGACTGTTCTCCTACTCAATTAATTAACTATTTTCCTGAAGCAAAGCAACAGTTAGAAAAAGGAAATTGTCAGTTTAGTAATTGTTTTCATCGGGGAGAACCTAACTGTGTTGTTGATGAAAATTGGGAACGATATGAACATTATTTAACCTTTTTAGAAGAAGCGATCGCCCGAGAAGAAGCGAGTCAACAAATGGCGGATCAAGAATCAAGTGTTAAATTAAAAATCAAAGAATCAGGACAAGAATATTATGAACCTAAATTGGAAACTAAAAAATACCGTCGGACTTCTCGGCGACAAAAGCATCAAAACTTACAAGAATTATATGAAAATCAAAGTTTAGAAATCTTAGAGGAATTTGAAGATGATTTAGATTTTTAATCTATAAATATTTTGCTTAATCTTCAAGATTCAATTACTTTTTAAGGTTCAATTCCTAATTCTCTCAACTTTTCTTCTAATCGTCTTGCTCTTTCTTGCGCTTCTAAAGCTTCTTTTTTTGCATTCAAAGCTTGTTCTTGTGGAGACAAATAACGTTGCTTTTTCTCATCATACCAATATAACCATTCTCTTTCAATCCCCATATAACATCCCTTTTCTTTACCTATTCCTAAACCAATTTCCCCTAACCAAATAATATCACCTGTTAATAATTCATACTTTCCATTTTGCAGTTCATAGACTTCTAAACGGGGTTTTCTTTTGCGTAAAGGATTATAAATGACATAATATAAAACCTCCATTTCTTGATAAAAATCTTTCTTTTGAGTGTATTCTTTTCTTCGTTTGTGAGATACCACTTCTAACACCATTGTCGGCACTTTTTGTTCTTCCCACAACACATAAGATAACCGTAAATCTTCATCAATAATGCGAGGAACACCAATACTTAAAAACCCATCAGGAACAATGGCAGGTTCATAAGGATCATAATAGATTCCCATATCAACCCCAAAGTACCAATCTTGTCTTTCTGACCAAATCATTGCTAAAATATCTTTGAGTAAATGGGGAATTAAGTCTTGTAGTTCATTATCCACTGGGGTATCATCAGAGTCAGGTAAATCTTCAGCAGAAGGAAGACAGTCACGGGGATTATAGTTTAATAGCATGGGAATAATTAAAATAAACTTGCCATCGCACTTAATTTAATTATAAATCTTGTTCAAATTATTGTAAAAATGAATCCAGCAAAAGTGGCAGATTTTTAGCAGAGAAGTCCCTTGCAATTATAATTGAGTTACGCGATCGCTAGATACCATGAGTTTATCGTATATTGATTGTATAAACTCAAACTCGGAAAAGAATGACGATTCAAACAATCACAAAATTGGGATTATTTTAGTGGATCAAATGAGAAGTATTGACTGTCAAGCGAGAAATGCTCATTTTGTGGAAATAAGGATAACTATTTTGAAACAAAAACCCTAGTGCTAGGGTTTTGACCCAGGTACTATAGCGCAACAGTTATGAACAGTTATAAATTTAGGCTTATAATTGAAGTGAATGATCTGCTGATAAAGCTTTGAGCTATGTTAATATCAAAAATCCTTGAAGAAATCGAAAATATCCCCGAAGATCAATTGCCAGAACTTGACAACATCATTCATGACTTTCGTTTAAGCATCCACTCGACCTCAGAATCTCCTCGCACACCAGGCAGACTAAAAGGAACATTAGGAGAGGCTTTTTTTGATCCTTTACCCGAATTGGAGCTATCAAACACTGCTAAACTTTCCCTAAGTTAAGATATTTTTTATAATAAATTCTAATCCTTTAATCCGCCACTCTATCACATCCATGAATAGTACCTTTCTCAATCATCTCAACAGTCCGAAACGTCCCGTACTTGTCTTTGACGGTGCAACAGGAACCTCCTTACAAAGCCAAAACTTGACCGCAGAAGACTTCGGAGGACCTGAATACGAAGGGTGTAATGAATATTTAGTGCATACCAAACCCGAAGCAGTGGAAAAAGTGCATCGAGGGTTTTTGGAAGTCGGTGCAGATGTGATTGAAACGGACACCTTTGGGGGAACGTCTATTGTCCTTGCAGAGTATGATTTAGCGGATAAAGCTTATTATTTGAATAAAAGAGCAGCAGAAATTGCTAAAAAAATGGCTGCTGAATATTCTACCCCCGAAAAGCCCCGTTTTGTGGCGGGTTCTATGGGTCCTGGGACAAAGTTACCCACGTTGGGACATATTGACTTTGATATCCTCAGAGACGCTTATGTTGAGCAAGCAGAGGGGTTATACGATGGGGGTGCAGATTTATTAATTATTGAAACTTGTCAGGATGTACTGCAAATAAAAGCAGCTTTAAACGCAGTTGAGGAAGTTTTTGAGAAGAAAGGCGATCGCTTACCGATCATGGTTTCTATCACCATGGAAACCATGGGAACGATGTTAGTAGGAACGGAAATAAGTGCAGCGTTAGCGATTTTAGAACCTTACAAAATTGATATTTTAGGACTCAATTGTGCAACAGGTCCTGAACAGATGAAAGAACATATCAAATATTTATCAGAACATTCCCCTTTTATTGTTTCTTGTATTCCTAATGCGGGTTTACCTGAGAATATTGGAGGACAAGCGCATTATCGTTTGACTCCTATAGAATTAAAGATGGCACTGATGCACTTTATTGAAGATTTAGGGGTACAAATTATTGGGGGATGCTGTGGTACTCGTCCTGATCATATTAAATCCTTATCAGAACTTTCTCAAGAATTAACCCCCAAAGAACGTCATCCTGAGTATGAACCTTCTGCTGCTTCAATTTATAGCACACAACCCTATATTCAAGATAATTCATTCTTAATTGTTGGGGAACGATTAAACGCCAGTGGATCTAAAAAATGTCGCAAGTTATTAGATGCTGAAGACTGGGATAGTTTGGTTTCTTTGGCAAAATCTCAGGTAAAAGAAGGGGCGCACGTTTTAGATGTTAACGTGGATTATGTAGGACGGGATGGGGTGCGAGATATGCACGAATTAGCCTCTCGTTTGGTGAATAATATAACTCTTCCTTTGATGTTAGATTCCACAGAATGGCAGAAAATGGAGTCAGGATTAAAAGTTGCTGGTGGTAAATGTATTCTTAATTCCACTAACTATGAAGATGGAGAAGAACGGTTTATTAAAGTATTAGAATTAGCCAAAAAGTATGGTGCTGGTGTGGTAGTTGGTACCATTGATGAAGAAGGAATGGGACGCACTGCTGATAAAAAGTTTGAGATTGCTAAACGTGCTTACGATGCAGCCATAAATTATGGAATTCCTGCTCATGAAATCTTCTTTGACCCTTTAGCATTACCTATTTCCACAGGGATAGAAGAGGACAGAGAGAATGGAAAAGCGACTGTTGAATCGATAAAACGCATCCGAGAGGAATTACCAGGATGTCATATCCTCTTAGGTATTTCTAATATTTCTTTCGGTTTAAATCCTGCGGCCAGACAAGTATTAAACTCTGTGTTTTTATACGAGTCCATGCAAGTAGGGTTAGATGGTGCCATTGTTAGCGCAAGTAAGATTTTACCCTTAGCCAAAATTGAAGAGGAACATCAAAAGGTCTGTCGTGATTTAATTTATGATCAACGAGAGTTTGATGGTGATATCTGTACTTATGACCCTTTAACCAAGTTAACAGAATTATTTGCAGGGAAAACAACCAAAAAAGATCCCTCCAAAACGGCTAATTTACCCATAGAAGAAAGATTGAAACAGCATATCATTGATGGGGAGAGGTTAGGTTTAGAAGATGCACTCGCAGAAGCGTTGAAACAATATCCTCCCTTAGACATCATCAATGTCTTTTTATTAGATGGGATGAAGACAGTAGGGGAGTTATTTGGATCAGGACAAATGCAGTTACCTTTTGTACTACAGTCTGCACAAACCATGAAAGCTGCTGTTGCTTACCTAGAACCTTTTATGGATAAAGAAGAAGGCGACAGCAATGATAGTGGAAAAGGGAAGTTTCTCATTGCAACAGTTAAAGGAGATGTCCATGATATCGGTAAAAATTTAGTCGATATTATTCTCTCCAATAATGGTTATAAAGTCATTAATTTAGGGATTAAACAACCTGTCGAAAATATTATCCAAGCATACGAAGAACATAAACCCGACTGTATTGCGATGAGTGGTTTGTTGGTGAAATCTACTGCATTTATGAAGGATAATTTAGAAGTGTTTAATGAGCGAGGTATCGACGTTCCCGTTATTTTAGGAGGTGCAGCATTAACCCCAAAATTTGTCTATGAAGACTGTCAAAATACCTATAAAGGTAAAGTTGTCTATGGAAAAGATGCTTTTTCAGATTTGCATTTTATGGATAAATTAATGCCAGCGAAAGCAGTAGAAAATTGGGATAATTTACAAGGATTTTTAGGCGAATTCAACGAAGAAAATAGTATATTTCAAGAAGAAAGAGGTGAAAAAGCAGCCGAAAAAGTCAATAATAAAAATGGTAAGTCTGCAACTCCGGAAACACCAACAGTGATTGATACAAAACGATCAGAAGCTGTGGAAATAATCGAACCAGTTACACCTCCATTCTGGGGAACTAAAATCCTGAAACCAGAGGAATTTGACTTAAAAGAAATTTTCTGGTACTTGGATCTACAAGCATTAATCGCAGGTCAATGGCAATTTCGTAAACCGAAAGAACAGTCACGGGAAGAATATGAGGCATTTTTAGCTGAAAAAGTTTATCCTGTTTTAGAAGAATGGAAAGAAAAAGTAGTTACTCAAAACTTATTACATCCTACAGTTATCTACGGTTACTTTCCTTGTCAATCTCAAGATAATAGTTTACTGGTTTACGATCCAGAAATTATTAAAAATGCTAACAACAAAATTCCAGAAGATTTAGAACCGATATGGACGATTGACTTTCCCCGTCAAAAATCTGGCCGTCGTCTCTGTATTGCCGATTTCTTTGCACCGAAAAAATCAGGAAAAACCGATGTATTTCCGATGCAAGCCGTAACAGTGGGGGAATTTGCCACAGAATACGCTCAAAAGCTCTTTGCTGCTAATGATTACACCAATTATCTCTATTATCACGGTATGGCCGTCCAAACTGCGGAAGCGTTAGCAGAATGGACTCACGCTAAAATACGCCGAGAATTAGGATTTTCGGATAAAGAACCTGATAATATTCGAGAAATGCTACAACAACACTATCAAGGTTCCCGTTACAGTTTTGGATACCCTGCTTGTCCCAATATCCAAGATCAATATAAACAATTAGAAGTGATGGGATGCGATCGCATTAATATGTATATGGATGAAAGTGAGCAAATTTATCCGGAACAGTCTACCACCGCTATTATTGCTTATCATCCTATCGCTAAGTATTTTAGTGCGTAACCTCATTAAGCCCGTAATAAGCCCTTCAGGGCTTATTCATCCCATCCTTTTCCATAATCTCTAACAGGATACTTTACCCATCCATCCCTTAACCATTCTCGTCCATAAACTTTGAAATACCAATGAAGACTACTCTCGTTCCAATCATAAGGAGAATTGACGCAATCATGTTTAACAGGATTGTAATGAATATAGTTTAAAGTGGCGTAATAATGTCTTTCTGAACGGATTGCCCTATCAGAAAAACGATACCATACTTTACGCCCTCGTTTTTTATCTTCTATATTCCACTGATAAGAAGTTGAACCATGAATTTTCTGAAAAATTGAACCAAGTTGTTTAAAATCATGAACATAAACTAAGAGATGATAATGATTCATCAAGATAACCCAAGCTGTAATTTCAAACCCGTGATTCATAAACTCTTCAAATATCAAGTTTAATAACTGTTGACGACGGGATGAAGTGGTCAAAATTGATTGATGTTGGTAACAAGCAGCCGTTAATAGATAAAAAGTTTTTATATTAATCGGATGAGGAGGAGAATGAGGAGGAAACCCCCGTTGTAATCTTTGCTTAACTAACTCTTGTCGCTGTTGTAAACTTAACTTATAATATTCATACATAATCGTCCGTAGTAAGAGCTTTAGCTCTTATTTTAACTTTAAAAAACGCTCATTGTAAAAGCTTTATACCTAGGTAATATAAACCCTAAAGGGTTTATTACGGACTAAATAACATTGAAAGTAACCGATGAGTAAATATTAATTGACTAATGATTCAAAAGAATATAAATAAATTTCTCCACCCCGACAACCAGCGACAATCGTCTTATGATTCGGACTAATAGCGACAGCGTAAACCTTATTTTGATGAGAAACAGAAGCAAGACATCGCTTTCCTTTTAAGTCCCATAATTTTAATGTCTTATCCTTACTTCCACTGACTAAAAATAAGTTATCTGAACTCAAAGCAAGAGAAGTAACTGTATCAGTATGACCTGTTAAAGTCAATAACTCTTCTCCTGTTTCTACTAACCACAGTTTAATCGTTTTATCATTACTACAACTAACTAAGAATTTTCCATTATGACTAAAAAGAATAGCAGAGATAGCACCAAACCACTCAGAATGTCCTTTAAAAATTCTAGTTTTGTTATTAGCTAAATCCCATATTCTTATGGTTTTATCATTACCATCACCACTACTAGCTAATAGCTTTCCATCGGGACTAAATGTAACGGATAAAACATTATCAGAATGTCCCTCTAAAGAACAAATATTTTGCCCAGTCTCCGTTGACCATAGTTTAACTAATTTATCATGACTAGCACTTGCTAAAATTTCCTGATGAGGATGAAAAGCTACTGAATTTATTTCTTTAGAATGACCTATAAATGAGTTAATCTCTGTTTCTTTTTCCCATGACCATAACTTAATTAATTTATCGTTGCCACCACTAGCGACTAAATTTTTATGAGGATGAAACGCCACACAATTAACTGAGGGAAACCAACCATTATCTTTATGTCCCTCAAACACAATACTTGACCGCTTTTCAATGTCCCAAACCTGTACAGTTTTATCCCTACTACCACTTACTAATAATAGACCATTTGGATGAAATACTAAAGACTTAACTTGATCAGTATGTCCTGAGAGACGATATCCTGCGACTAGGTTGCTTTCTATCATGAATTAATTAGATTAAAGAAACGTACTTCTATAATTATTCCCTAAAAACAAGTTGAAAGTAACACCACAAAACCACACAGTCAGAAGAAAAATAAATTTTTACATAGATATTCCTCTATTTACTCAAAAAGAAAGACTGTAAGAACTTCTTAAATTAGTTAATCATAATCTCCACTATCAGTCCCATCAAAGTATAAACGTCCATTCCCTAAATATAATTCTCTAGGGTTATTTCCTGCGGGAAATACTGTGACCCCAAATAGATAAGTACCTCCGTGTTGTGGGTTTTTTTTCGCTTTTAACCCTACCGTAAATCTTGTCCCTGGAGACACAGGAGGATTAAATGTAATCGTCATTGTTTCTGTGGTTTTATCCCAGGTGGTTTCTTCAATTGTTAAGGGGTTTTCTCGATGATCAGGGGTTCCTTGAAAAGCAATGGTTTCTTGAGGATAATAGTCAATTTCTTCAAACCCTTGACGCTTTCTAATAATAATTGTTTTTAGAGGTTCTCCGCTTTGATTAGGTAAATCAATGGTATAGTAATATCGTGGACTGCCAACCCTGGCACCTCGATAAGTCGTCATCACATTAATAAGACGAGGAGAACGACTAAAATAGCTAATAGATGATTTATTTTCCATTGCTAATATTACAGGAGATGCACTAGCAACAACAGTTAGTAAACCAATAGCAAAACCCCAAAATAGTTTTTTCATTCTTCTCATCCTCTATGAATAAAGCATTCGTGTATCGAATTCAACACCCCTCAATAATTTATCGTAAAACTTTAAGATACTTCCACAGTAAATTATGCTTTAATTATAACAAATATTTTTTTGAAGAATACTGAAAAATTTATGAAACCTTTGAAAATCTTTATCCTGAGTTTAATTTTATTACTTGCATTTTTTCTTATTGGTGGTCAAAGCTTTACCTATGATGGTTCTCTTATTCCTGAAAAAAGTAGCAATGATTATTATCAATATCATAAGTTACACAGTCGTGATGGAATTGGTAAATTTTATTTGGGTCGAGAAATTGCAAAAGTTATGGGACATAAGGAATTTTTGTGGTTAGAAAGACCTAGCAGAGAACAACAAGAAAACCCAGCAAAACTTTTGGAAACTTTAAACCCAAAACCCACAGACATTATTGCTGATATTGGTGCAGGAAGTGGTTATTTCTCTTTTCGTCTTGCTTCTTTAGTTCCCGATGGTAAGGTGTTAGCTGTTGATATTCAGTCAGAAATGTTAGAGATTATTAATTTTTTAAAAGAAGAAAACCAAGTTAACAATATAGAAACTATTTTAGGAACTATCAGAGATCCCAATTTACCTAAAGATTCTGTTGATACTGTCTTAATGGTAGATGCTTATCACGAATTTGAATATCCTAGAGAAATGATGAAAAATATTGTAACTGCTTTAAAACCAGGAGGTCAAGTTGTCTTAGCAGAATATCGTCGTGAAAATCCTTTAATCCCTATTAAAACTTTACATAAAATGACCGAAAAGCAAGTTAAAAAAGAAATAAATATAGTCGGTTTAACCTGGGAGAAAACAGAAGAAATCTTACCTCAACAACATTTAATCTTCTTCAGAAAACCATAATTTCATTAAAACAGTGAACAAATAAAATTATAAATTAACCAGAGGATTGAGATAATAAACTAACTGATTTGTTTTACCTTTTTGGATCAACAATCCTTGATTTACCATTTGTTTTAAATCTCTTTGTAACGTTCTTCTAGACACCTGAGAACAGAATGCTTCGTATTTTTGAATATTCAGAGAACCATGATGAAGAATCTCAATTAAGGCAATAGATTGACGCTTATTAAGTTGATATTTTTGGGTTAGTTTTTCAAGGGGAGATTCACTATTTTGATTCTTGAGAATTTCATCACCAATGTGAGGACGTAAATAGTTAATCATTATGATTTCAATTTCTTGAAAAATTGCTTGACGTTGGCGATGATTACTTCTTAAACCAACTAATAATAAAACATTAATCATATTGACACAAATTTGTGCTAATAAATAGCTTTTTTCTTCTGTGAGTGCTGAATTTCGTTTTTTCAGTAGATCACCCATAACAGAAATCGCTTCTTCCGTAAAACTATCATCAATATTTTGAAAAATTGCATTGGCCGTAAAATATTGTACAAAAACAATACGAGATGAAGGGTGTGAAAATAATTCTTGAAATTCTCGGTTAATTGTCTTTATAAATGCTTCAAAGGGTAATTGAATCACTTCGGGGTTAAACAATCTTTCCCACATGACATAAACTCGTTCAATATGTCGCAACTCTA
>JASJDW010000209.1 GCA_030064955.1 Crocosphaera sp. | reverse complement strand
CCTATTACTTGAACTCACTCAAGCCGAAAAGTAGATTACCACAATGGTAATTAATAGACAAAGGAAATATTACGATTCAATCCGTTTTATTCCGTTTTGCTGCTCACTCTAGAGAAAGCAGAGAATAAGTAGATCACAAAGATCCTAGTTAGGATTGCGGGGGAGCAGGGAGACCGGAGCGGGGGAGACAGAAAATAGGATAGAAATAAAAAATTAGTGAGTATAATCCAGATTTTTAGAGATTTATACCCTTTTGATCCTTTATTTACTCTAAAATACTTTAAAATAATCTCCCCTTCTCCCCACTCCCTGCTCCCTTGCAGCCTAAACAAGTAAGTTTTCGATCTACTGAGAATGATTTATATATCTTCACCCCCTCTCCCTCTCACTTCCCACACTCCCCACACTTCCCACACACCCCATCACTTTCAACATGACTCTTACCTCCGTAGATCATCTCCTTCAAGTCATAACCCAACGTCCTCAATGGGACGAATATCACCGCTATGTTGAAATCTGTGCAATTTGGTCAACCATCGTACCAGAAAAAGCTGTCTCCCACAGTAAACCGCTATATGTTCAAAGGGATATGCTTTGGATAGCCACCTCTAGTTCTGTTTGGGCGCAACAATTATCTTTTCAAAGTCACTCGCTGCTTAAACAACTAAATCATTATCTATCTCATTCTCCCTTACACAAGCTTCGGTTTTCTCCTGCTCAATGGCATTCTCATCAAGACCCTAAGCAACCATTACCTGTAGAAGAGGGACAACCCTTTTTCTCTCATCCTGATATGGTCCCATCCATAGAAAAAAGTACCCAACCCACCACCGAAACCCCAGAAGAAGCTTTTCAACAATGGACTGAGGCGATCGCCCACCACCTTAACACCCTTCCTTTGTGTCCTCAATGTCATTGTCCTACTCCTTTTCTTGAACTCGAAAGATGGTCTAAATGTTATCTTTGCATAACGCAACATTGGCAAACAAAATCTCTATCAAACCTAGAGTAATTATTGAATTTGCAATGGCAGAAATGCTGTTTTTCTCGCTATAATTTCTGATTGCTTATTAAGTTATCCTTCGATACTTTTGTTTTTACCCTTGATCCCCAGTATTTTCTTTGGGAATTGACTCAATTTAGTAAAATTAATTTAATTAAGTTTCTTTGATCACTTAGAGATTTTGTTGACTTTTGTAAAATAAATATTAAAAAAATCTAAAGACAGAAAGGGAGAGAATAACAGTCAAACCAAGACAGAGGCATAAGTCAACAGATTTAATCATATTTTACTCATGTTAGATAATAAAAAGTGGAAGAGAAAAAATCTGAAACGATTAAGTATCACCCTTTGCTTAAAAAACCCCATGAAAACCTCTAATTTTTTAACCTCATCTTGTCGCTTTTGTCGTTATTATCAGACAGAAGGTCGGCGAGGGGGAATGTGCCAACAATTAGGTGTTCCGGTTCGTGCCGAATGGAAAGCTTGTACTTTAGCAGCTGCACCATTTACCAATACTTGGGAAAGTTTAGAAAACGTTGTTAAGTTAGAAAATTCCCTCGCTTTAGAATATTCTACTGATGTAAGACCAGCAGAAAAATTTAGTTCTTCAAACGGTCATTAATCTCAATTCTTTATTAACATAACTTATAAAAAAATCGCATTTTTTTCTTATTAGTGTACGAAGGATAGCATCTTTGTTAACAAAAGATGTTATTTTTAATAAGAGCATAATTATGATAAAAATTCCGTATCAATGGTCACTCAAGCAAGAATAGGTATTCTGGGCGGTAGCGGTTTGTATAAGATGGACGCACTCCAGGATGTACAAGAAATTTATCTGGAGACTCCCTTTGGTAAACCCTCGGATGCGTTCATTGTTGGCAACCTAGAAGGGGTTTCAGTGGCGTTTTTAGCCCGTCATGGTCGTAATCATCATTTAATCCCTTCGGAGTTGCCATTTCAAGCAAATATTTACGGGATGAAGCAGTTAGGGGTTGAATATTTAATTTCAGCGTCTGCGGTGGGTTCTCTCAAAGAGGAAGTTAAACCCTTAGATATGGTGATCCCTGATCAATTTATCGATCGCACCCATCATCGAGTTTCTACCTTTTTTGGTCAAGGGGTTGTGGCCCATATTGGTTTTGGTCATCCAGTTTGTCTACAACTGGCTGCTATTTTAGGCGAGGCGGTAGAAAGTTTACAATTACCTGAGATTGAGTTACACAAAGGAGGAACCTATGTATGTATGGAAGGGCCTGCTTTTTCTACTATAGCTGAATCTAATTTATACCGCAGTTGGGGCGCATCTATTATTGGTATGACCAATTTACAAGAAGCAAAATTAGCCAGAGAAGCAGAAATTGCCTATGCTACCCTAGCTTTAGTTACTGACTATGATTGTTGGCATCAGGATCATGATCATGTCACCGTAGACATGATTATTGATAACTTACATAAAAATGCAATTAATGCCCAAAAAGTTATCTTAGAAACAGTCAAACGCTTAGATAAAAATCCCCCTGTTTCTGAAGCCCATTCTGCCTTAAAATATGCCATTCTGACTCCTCCTGAGCAAATTTCAGCAGAAACCAAAGAAAAACTAGGTTTAATTATCAACAAATATTTATAGGGTAAAAAACATGAAGCAGAAAATTTTAGGCTTACTATTTGCTATTTTATTGTTTTGTTGTTTAATAAATGTTTCTGAAACATTAGCAGCTACAGAAACCAGGGAAGTTAGGGTTAGTTTAGGAAATGAAGCAGGAGAATTAGTATTTGTTCCTAATCATTTAGAATTTATCGCAGGAAAAAAGTACACCATTAAACTAGATAATCCCAGTCCCACCAAACATTATTTTACATCCAAAGACTTTGCTGATGCCAGTTGGACGCAAAAAGTTGAAGCAGCAAAAGTAGAAGTCAAAGGGGCTATTCATGAGTTAGAATTGAAGCCATCAGCAGAAGCAGAATGGGTTTTAGTTCCCATGAAACCAGGAAAATATGAACTTCATTGTTCTATTGCGGGTCATGCAGAAGCAGGAATGATAGGAGAAATTGTTGTCTCATCTGAGTAGACTAATTAATAGTTTTAAGTTATGACTACGGCAAATCTATCTCGGTTTCGACTCTTACAAAAACGCCGTCATTTTTATCAGTCTCGGTGTCAAGTTTTGCGTTCTCAATTAGGATTTAATCAAGTAGAATCAACCCGTCCTAAAACTTGTATCGGTTGCTATTATTATCATGGGAAATTTTATGGCTATAATCGTAACCAAAGAAGCCAATTAATTTGTGGGTTTCATCCCAATGGTTGGCTAGAAAACAGTTCATGTCCTGATTGGAAACAAGATGCAGAAGAAAATTTCCAGTAAAAACCTAAGGCGGCACCCAGACTCGAACTGGGGATAAGGATTTTGCAGACCCCTGCCTTACCACTTGGCTATGCCGCCATTTTAGACACTCTCACGATTATAACAAAGATTATTCAACCATGACAAGGGTTAAACAAGACAAAACCTAAATTTTTCTGAAGAAACGTAACAGCGATTGGCTGGATTAAACGGACTTGTGCAGTTGTAGGAACTGACATAAACACTCTTACCATAGCCTTAAAAGAGAGTATAGACTAAAAATGGAGGTGAGGCGTGTTAATAATAAAAGCCTTTCGTTCTATTCTTTACGCCGAAAATATCCTATGAATAAGACTTACAAACTGTTAGTCGGTACAATGTTATTATTGGGATTGAATACTGTATCCTTGGCTCAAAATGCCGAGGCAGCTAATCCCTTTACACAATTTTATAATAATAATTGTGTTCCTGAAGCAAAAAAAGTAGGCTTAACTCAATCAGAAGCAGCACAAATTTGCAATTGTACGGTTAAGACATTACGGGAAAGATACTCTACTGAAGCGTTTGCAGCCCTTTACACCCAATATAGAAATGGAGATAACACAGCCAGAAGAACCTTAACCCGTTATGGGGAAACTTGTTCTCAGGACGTTCTTGATGATATTCTCTGGGAGAACTAAACTCTAAAATAGCGATCATTGGGATCAATGTTTAGGGAGTTTTCGTCATCCATCGCAGTAAGCTGAAGACTTTTTTAAGATTAGTTTTCAGCTAACCTTGTTATAACCATAGAAGCGGTGTGAGTAAGGCAAACGTTTATGAAACCATCCTGGCGAGAACATCTGAATATATCTCGTGTGGCAATAAAATATGCACGAGTCACTATCTTTATAGCGATCGCTGTGGCAGTGGCGGGGATATTTGCGTTTAGTTCCCTCAAATATGCCTTATTCCCTGAAATTCCCTTTCCCGTAGTTATTGTTCAAGGAACTGCGCCTTTAGAAACCACCTTGGAGACAGAAAAGCAGTTAACCAACCCCCTGGAAACCTCATTGCGATCGCTGGAGGATGCAGAACTGTTTTCTTCAACTTATCCTGGTCAAACCATTATTAATGTAGCTTTTGCGGCGGGGTTAGATCTAGATCAATCCACAGAAACTGTCGAAAATGCCCTCAAACAAGCCTCATTATCCTCTGGCGCAACTATAGAAGTCACTCCCTTTAACCTTAATGAGTCAGTGGCAGTAACTTATGCCATTTCTAGCGACACTCAACCCGTCGATATTCTAGCATCTATTGCCCAAGAAAAAATAATCCCTTCCCTCGAAGCAGTTTCCGGCGTTAGGCGGGTTGATTTATTAGGGGATAGTTCCTTAAGAGACGCAGATAATAGTAATAGTTTACCCACTAATCCTCCTACATTAACACGGTTAAATCAAGAAGATATTTTAGGAATTCAAGTAATTAAAGAAGCTGATGGAAACACATTAGATGTAGCTAAAGCTGTAGATGAACAAATAGCTAATTTGCGAGAAAGTTTACCAGATATTCAGTTAGTGATTGCTGAAACACAAGCGAATTATATTGAAGAAGCCAGTCAAGCCACTTTAGAAGCATTATTAGGGGCAATTATTTTAGCAGTTTTGGTTATTTTTCCATTTTTAAAGAATATTCAAGCCACGTTAATTACTGCTTTAGCGATTCCTATGTCTTTGCTAGGAACCTTTATTGTAATGGCTATTGCTGGGTTTAATTTGGAGACCATTACTTTGTTAGGGTTAGCATTAGTTATTGGCATTATTGTTGATGATGCTATTGTAGATGTAGAAAATATTTCTCGTCACATTGATGAGGGAATGAGTCCTAAAGAAGCAGCTATTAAAGGAACCGATGAAATTGGTTTAACGGTAACTGCTTCTACCTTAACTTTGGCTACTGTATTTCTTCCCATTGCTTTTATTGGCGGTAACTTAGGACAATTTTTTAAACCCTTTGGGATGACGGTAGCTGCGGCAGTGTTAATCTCTTTATTGGTAGCGCGAACCTTGTCACCTGTTCTAGCAATGTACTGGATTAAACCGAGAAAAAGAAATGCAGAAAATCAACAAAAACCCTTCATTTTAGCTCCTATTTATAGACGTATTTTAAATTGGTCGTTATACCATCGAAAAACAGTTATTGGTATTGCTTTGGTAAGTTTTGTTGTAGGTTTGAGTTTAATTCCTTTTATTCCTCAAGGGTTTGTTCCTAAATTAGATCGGGGAGAATTTAATGTTATTTATACCTTACCTAATCCGAAAATTCCTAATCGGTTAAAAGTTGCTCAAGAAAGTAACAATGAAAATAATAACCCTTCTTTATTTCAAGGATTGATGAAGTCTCCTGAACGGTTTTTAATAAGTAGAAATTATCGAGTTGGTAGTAAATTAGAAGAACTTATCTTAGAAGATACTAATGTTGAATCAGCTTATACCATTGCTGGTTATCAAGGCAATCCCCTTAAGGGTAGAATTTATGTACAACTTCAGGATGATCGTACGTTAACCACTAGCCAAGTTCAAGATCAAATCAGAGAAAAGTTACCCAAATTAAAGGGGGGAAGCATTAGCGTAGAGGATATTCTTTTTATTGAAACTGGTGATGATAGTCCTTTTAAAATTGCCCTATTAAGTAACAATTTAGAGAGTTTAGAAAAAGCAGCTAATCAGGTAAAAAATCGTCTAGAAACCATACCAGGATTAGTAGATATTAAACTATCAAACAACAAAGAAAGTTTATCAATTGAACATTTCCAACAACAACGAGTCATCTATCTAACCGCTAATTTATCTAAAGGTATTGGGTTGGGAAATGTTACTAAGGAAGTTATCAAAATTACTGAGGAAATTTTACCCAATGATGTGACTTTTGATATTCAAGGTGCATCAGCCCAAGTACGTAGTATTTTTAAAGAATTTGCGATCGCTTTATTCTTTGCCATACTTTGTATGATGGTAATTTTATATGTAACGTTTGGTCGCTTTTTAGAGTCTTTTGTGGTACTTTTATCCCTACCTTTGTCTATTGTTGGGGCGATGTTTGCTTTATTAATTACTCAAAGTGCTTTTGGTATGATATCTTTAATTGGATTAATTTTCTTATTAGGTTTATTAGACAAAAATGCTATCCTATTGATGGATTATACTAACCAATTAAGGGAACAGGGCATGAGTCGTCATAAGGCTATCCTAAAAACAGGAGAAATTAGGTTACGTCCGATTATTATGACCACTGCATCCACTATTTTAGGAATGCTTCCCATTGCAGTTGGTTTGGGGGCTGGCGCAGAATTAAGACAACCTATGGCTGTGGCTATTATTGGGGGTTTAATTACTTCTTCTGTATTGAGTTTAATTGTGGTTCCTGTACTCTATACTTTACTAGAAGATGCTTGGGAAAAACTCTGTTTTCGGAGAATGAAACGAGTTGACAATTAATTAAAGTTTCGGTCATAATTCCTTCGATGATGTTTAATCCATAATGATGACAAAATGTGCGATCGCGTTAGGGAGTAATTTAGGAGATTCATTAAACATTTTAGAGACAACAATTACCTTGTTATCTCAACATCCTTCCATTGAATTAATTTCCCATTCTCCTTGGTATCAAACCACTCCCATCGGTCCACCACAACCGGATTATTTGAATGGTTGTGCTATCCTAGAAACCAGTTTAACCCCTGAGAACTTATTAGAAACTTTACTGAGTATAGAACGAAAATTTGGGCGTATTCGGCGAGAAAAATGGGGACCGAGAACCTTAGATTTAGACTTATTATTGTACAGTGATTTAATCTTAGATACTCCTCACCTAAAAATACCTCATCCCCTGATGCTAGAACGAGCATTTGTATTAGTTCCTTTGAGTGATATTGCAGCCACTTGGGTACATCCTATTACAAAAAAAACGATCCAAGACCACCTTAATCGGTTAAACTATGAAGGGGTTAAACAATTAATTAGTTAAGTTTATGTCAACAGAAAAAGAATCACCCACTTATTTAGAACAACGTCTATTTTATCGAGGTAGAAAATTTAATTTTGATGTCAATCAATTACGTTTACCTAATGGGGTTGAAGGGAACTGGGAATGTATTCGTCATCCTGGAGGGGCCTTAGCAGTTCCTATTACTAAAGACGGTCAATTAGTATTAGTTAAACAGTATCGCTTTGCTGTGGAAAAAAGAATTTTAGAGTTTCCTGCCGGAACTTTAGAAGTGAATGAAGAAGCTGCTATTACTATTGAAAGAGAAATACAAGAAGAGACAGGTTATGAAGCCAGAAAATGGAATTATTTAGGAAAGTTTCCTTTAGCCCCTGGTTATTCTGATGAATATATTTATGCGTTTTTAGCGCAAGAATTAGAAAAATTAAAACAGCCACCTGAACAGGATGAAGATGAAGATATTGAGGTAGTTTTAATGAGTTTTCAGGAATTTGAACAAGGTATCTTATCGGGAGAAATTATAGACGGAAAAACCATTGCTAGTTTTTTCATGGCTAAATTATTTCTAGAAAAAAATAGTAACTAGGGTAAGCAAATTACTTTAATATTTTAATTTGGTAGAGAATATCTCTCAGTTTTTACTATCCTACAATTTGGAAAAATTATCGATTATTATGATTTTTAAAACTTTGATAAACAATCCATAAAAATAACATACCAAATAATAGAAAAAAGCTCCCATATTCTCTGATAAAACTTTCTGAACCATCATCAATTTCTGCATCTTCTAGACCTAAACTACGTTGTAAAGACTTTAAAATTCCATAAAGTTTATGGGAGAGATTGAGAAGAAAAAAAGAATTAAAAAAAATATTCATTGTTTTATATAAACTATCATTATCTAATAGGGTGGGCAAGAATTTTGGTAACTAATTAACTTGTATAATTATTATCCTTGCCCACCCTACTGGACTGACACAACTAATTGGGTACATTAGAATTGGGTTTTGTTGGGTTTCGTTCCTTAACCCAACCTAAATTCTTGAGTTTAAGGACAACGAAAGTCATGAAAATTAACAACTATTTTTAATCATTGCAAAAAAACTATCATCAATATCATAACCAAAGAGTTGCGCCATAGATTTCAAACGAAACTGAGAATAAATACCTTGTTTTTCTAACCAGTCAGACAGAATAAATAACTTATTCATTACAAAAATTTCCAATGCTTCGGGGTTGTATTGAATCCCTTCAACACGGTTAAATTGATGAGGAACTAACATAGCGACATATCTAGCTAATTCTCCTTGTTTTGCGTCTAATAGAAAAGGAAACCAAGGATAAATAGTATCTAAACGAACAAACCATAAACGAACTTCAGGAATTTCTGAAAGTTCTCTGGGATCATTGGGATCACGGGGGTATTGAATATCAAAGGTTAAGGTTTGTTCTAGGGAAGCGATCGCATTTTTTTCTAATAATGGGTCAATAATTTCTCTAACAGGGTTAATATCTAAAGCAGTTAAGTGATCGAGTTGTACAGTGATAGTTTGAGTCATAGAATTTTGAGTTTAATCTTGTCTTTAATCGATTGCTAATTGACATGAGGATGATTAATATAATACTGTCAATGATGTAATTAACTAAACCTTTACAACCGTTATGAAAAAGGGACTGAATGTTTTAATCGCACTATTGTTTATTATAGGTCTTACTTGGATACCTGTTATCAGTGTACCTTCTGCACAAGCAGTTATTGAACCCGAACTGGAAAAAACGGTTTTAGACATCATTCGTCAACACCCTGAAGTCCTGATCGAGTCAGTTCAAGCTTATCAAAAACAGCAACAAGAACAACAAAAACAATTTATTCAGTCTTTTGTATCAGAATTGAAAACCCATCCTCAAACCATTATCGCTAATTCTCCAAAGACTGGTAGTTTAACTCAAAACAATATTCTCATAGAATTTTCTGATTTTCAATGTCCTTATTGTAAACAAGCTTACGAAACAGTTAAAAAATTTATTGCTACCCACAATGATGTTACTTTAGTTTACAAACATTTTCCCTTAAGCAATATTCATCCTCAAGCTATGGCCGCAGCTAAAGCGTCTTGGGCCGCAGAACAACAAGGAAAATTTTGGCCCTATTATGATGCTTTGTTTCAGCAGCAAGAAGATTTAGGAGATAAATTATATCTTGAAATTGCTAAGAATTTGGATCTTGATATGGATCAATTTGAACGCGATCGCAAGAGTAAAAAAGCTGATCTTGTTATTGCAAAAGATATGGAATTAGCTAACAAGATAGGAATTCAAGGAACCCCTTTATTTGTGTTTAATGGTCAGTTTTTCTCAGGGGCAATTCCTTTATCCACCCTAGAAAAAGCTTTATGAATAATGAATAATGAATAATTAATAATTATTTAACTCGTCTTCAAGTAGATTCTTGACATTAGCAGTATTATTAAACCTATGAACATTTTGTTGATCACTCTTAGTATTATTCTTCTTAGTGTACTTATTCTTGAAGGTAGCTTAAGATTATTTTTTGGCTTAGGTAAACGTCCTATTTATATTCCTGATAATGAAATTGGTTATTTATTAGCCCCTAATCAAACTGTTCGCCGTTTAGGAAAATTGACTATTATTAATCAATATTCCATGCGAACTGAAGAGATTGAATCCAGTCCTTCTAATGATACTATAAGGCTTTTTTTTGTTGGAGATTCTATTGTTAATGGGGCCTGGTGGACGGATCAAAACGAAACGATTTCCGCATTGGTAAAAGAAGAAACTGAAAAAAAGTTATCCCAAAAAATAGAAGTTCTAAATGCTTCGGCCAACTCTTGGGGACCGAGAAATCAATTACCCTATTTACAACGGTTTGGAACGTTTGATTCTAAAGTTATCTTTTTAATCATTAACACTGATGATTTATTCGCTACCAAACCCACTACTCTTCGAGTAGGAAAAGATATTAATTATCCCGATCGCCAACCGATTTTAGCTATAGGAGAAATTTTAGAAAAAGTATTTTATCGTGATCCTAAGATTCCAGGAATGGATGAAATAGTAGGAGAAAGAGGCGATCGCGTAGGGTTTAATTTAGAAGCGATTGAAAAAATGAAAGCGATCGCCACTGAAAATAAGAGTCAATTTATGATGGTTTTAACCCCTCTTAAACGAGAAATGAACCCAGAACCTAGGGACTATGAAAAAGTAGCTAGAAAACGGTTACAAGACTGGGTAAATACCAATAATGTACCGTTTATTGACTTTTTACTTATTTTTTCTAACCAGGAAAATATTGATGATTTATATCGGGATCACATTCATTTGAGTCCTTTAGGTAATCAATTAGTTAGTCAAAAAATTAGTGAATTAATTATTCAATATAAGAACGAACATCTTACAATTTAAGTAAGGTAACAGCAATATTACCTGAGAAACAAACATCTACATCCGTTCCTTGTGATCGTTCCCTTTTAGCGTATTCTCCGTGATAATAAAATAAATCTCCTTCTACCCGATAATTAACCGGTAAAGGATGGGTACTGCTTTCACAAAAAACAATTTCGGGTTCGGGTGAATGGGTTTCTAAATGAGGTAAATTCACATTCCAAAAACTACCAGATTCTAACGGTTTCTCCCAAAGAATATTTAATACTTTTTCTGTCCATTTAGTGGCTAATTCCCAGTTAATAACTAAAGGACGCTTGATCCAATGGGAAATAGCAATACCAGGAATACCGTGCATCGCTGCTTCTCTAACTGCTGCTACTGTCCCAGAAATATAAACATCAACGCCTAAATTACCACCTGCATTAATTCCAGAAATAACCCATTTTGTTTCTTTTTTAAGATGTTTTACTGCAATTCTTGTGCAATCTGCTGGAGTTCCATCTACTGCATATTCTGTCAAGGAACGCTTTTCTAAATGAATGGGTTGATGGGTGGTGACACGATGTCCACAACCGGAATGTTGTTCTTTGGGTGCAACAATAATTCCTTGTTGTCCTAATGCTTTTGATAAGGCACGAATTCCAGGGGCATCAATGCCATCATCATTGGTTAAAATAATCGTCATAATAGTAACTTACCGTTTTATTTCTTTACTAAATAAATAGATATCATCTTTTGTATAGGTTAAGTTAAAATTTGGATTTTGTCCAACTTTTTCTTTAATGGTTTGAATTAATTTTGGGGAACTTTCTCGTCCTGGATGTCGTTGATTAAGTAAGATATAATTAAACTGTTTAAAATCTAAAAATTCGGCACCATTTTCTGCTAATTTAATTATAGCACGTTGACTTAAATGAGGAGCAATATAAGTTGAGGTTAAGAGATTTCCTTTTGTCGAAATTTGACTAATAGCTTCATTGGTTGCTTTCCAAGTATCTAATGTTTGTAAATAACGAGAGGTAAAATAACCATATTTAGCTAACGCTAAAAAACAAATTAACGACCAAGTTATTATGTATTTATTTTTATGAAACCAGCTTTTTTCTGCTGCTACAGTCGTAATAACAACAACCATTAAAAAGGGAATAATTGGCAAAGAATATTGATGTAATAAATCTTTTTGTAGTATATTTTGAGATAATAAATTCATGGATAAAGTAGGAATCACACTGATTAATGGGGAAAAACATTGTAATGACAATCCCCAGATTAAAGGAATGAATAATAATAGTAAGTATTCCAAATTAGGCAAGTTAAATAATCCTTGAAACAATAACCAAGGTTTAAAGATGAAATTTTGAGCAATTTCTAAAAAAGAATTTCCTAAATAATTGAATCTTTCGAGATGACGACTAATATTAGCAGTATTATCACTAAAAATAGGAATAATTAAACGGGTACTAATAATAAACCAACTTACCCCTAAAGCGATCGCAATACATCCTAATTTTTGTTTTTTTTGAAAACAAAATAACCATAAACCCATAAAAATTATGGTTAAAGATAAAACACTTTTACAACTTAAGGTAATAATAATAGCCAAAACGAATAATCCTAAATTATTCCAAAAAGCTGCTAAAATTGCCCATAAAATAGAAGAAACAGCGATAACATCGGGATGAAAGTCAAATAAATTAATATTAAAAATTAAAGGATATAATAAATAAACTAAACTAAGGGTTAATGATTTTAACTGATTTAAACTATTATACTGAGATAAATAATAGACAGGTAATGCAGCAAAACTTAAAGAAAATGCTTGTATTAATAGTAACCAATATACAGAAGGATAAATTTTGTAAAATAAGGATAAAGGATAAAAAATAAATGCAGCATGATCTCCTAAGATATGAATATTTAAAAAAGAAGAAATTGGTGTTTTTTCTTGACTAATTAAATAAACAGCTTGATCAAAAATCGCTAAATCCCAAGCTGTTGATTGAAACAAAATATGTTTTAAACTGCTACAAATAAAAAGAATAACAAGACTAATCCCGATTAGAATTAAAATTGGACTTGATTTCAAATAAGATAATTTCATTGAGTTTTTAGATACAACATTCATCACTAAACACTATAAGGATCATCTACTTTTTGCGGAGGAAAATAAACTGATTTGATAGGAAAAGGAATTTCAATACCTTCTACCTGGTATCTTTTATGTAGTTCTTTTAAAAACTGATGTTTAAGAGTTAAATGTTCAAAAAATTCCCGTTCATGAATTTTCAAATAAACAGTAAAATTAATACTGAAGTAGTCAAATTTATTGTAAAGGATAAACGGTTCACCTACATTTTCATCTTCTAAGATTCTGTCTTTTAATAGGTTATTTGCTATTTCTAGGGTTATATTTTCAACAGTTTCTAAGTTACTATCATAACCCACATCTAGGGTAACAGGAAGGGCAATAGTTTTATCAGGTAAACTAAAGTTTTTGAAACTCCCTGAAATAATTTTCGAGTTAGGAATAATCAATAAGTTATTGGTGATTTCTCTTAAGACAGTATATTTTAATTCCACATCAATAACATAACCACTTTCTCCACTCGCTAAACGAATATAGTCTCCAGGTTTTACCTTTCCTGACATAATAATATTAACCCCAGACATCAAATTTGCTAGGGTGGTTTGTAATGCTAAACCAACAGAAACACCACCAACCCCCAATGCAGTTAATAAGGGTGTAATTTGAATGCCAATGGATTGTAATATTATTAAAATACCAAGACTATAAATAATAATTTTAGTGAGAAATTCAAATAAAGATGTTAAGGGAGAAATTCCGTGTTCATCCGTGGTATAAGCTTTCAGTAACCCGACTAATAAACGGGAGATGACGAGGGTTGCCGAACCTAAAAATGTAGCAATAAGAAACTTATTAATAAGAGTTTGTATCCCTGGAGGAATGGGATAGATATAAGTAGCAACTGCTATTCCTCCTAGAGAAAACCAAAGAATACTAAATCCTTGAATGGAATCAATGATAATTTTATCGTATCTCCAGTGAGTTTTCGCAGCTAGTTTCTTAATATTTTTGATAACTCGCTTCTCAAATAGAATTCCTATAATAAAACCGCATAAAATGGCAAATAAAGGACTAATTATTTTGAGAACATCTGCTATACTAATGTCAAAGGAGAAATTCATGATTCTAAAGAGTTTAACTTTCTGAAGATTATAATACTGAATTTATAATTGATCAAGATAAACCCAATAGACTCATGGTTAAACAAAATTGTTTCGCACAGTACCCATCTAAAATTTAAAATTTAGTTGGGATGTATTCAAATAACTATATTAATCTAAAAAATCATGGAGCATTTTATCTCTTTATTGGGCTTAATTGTTTTTACTGGGTTTGCTTATATGATATCTTATGAACGCTTGGCTATTAAGTGGACTACAGTTGGTTGGGGATTGGGATTACAGTTTATTCTTGGTCTTTTTATCTTAAAAACCTCCTTCGGTTTGATTATTTTTGAATGGTTAGGTAATACTATTAAAACCCTTTTAGATTATTCAGATGTAGGAGCAAAATTTGTCTTTGGAGATGCTTTTGAAGAACATTTCATTGCGTTCAAAGTCTTACCTACTATCATTTTTTTTGCTTCATTTATTGCTATTTTATACCATTACAGAATTTTACCCCGTATTGTTAGTATAATGAGTTGGATAATGATCCGTACCATGAAAACATCGGGACCAGAAACCTTAAGTTGTGCTTCTAATATTTTTGTCGGTTGTACAGAAGCCCCGTTAATGATTAAACCTTATATAAAATCCCTAACTTTATCAGAATTACACGCTATTATGACAGGAGGATTTGCTACGATTGCTGGTGGTGTAATGGCTGCTTATATCGCTATGGGAATTTCTCCAACCCATTTAATTTCTGCCTCAGTAATGTC
>JASJDW010000208.1 GCA_030064955.1 Crocosphaera sp. | reverse complement strand
GAGAAGACCATCCAGACGTGGCATCTAGCCTCAACAACTTAGCAGCATTATACAAGGCTCAAGGAAGATATGGAGAGGCAGAACCTCTTTATTTACAGGCTCTTGAACTGAGAAAAAAACGACTAGGAGAAGACCATCCAGACGTGGCATCTAGCCTCAACAACTTAGCAGCATTATACAAGGCTCAAGGAAGATATGGAGAGGCAGAACCTCTTTATTTACAGGCTTTTGAACTGTGTAAAAAACGACTAGGAGAAGACCATCCCTACGTAGCATCTAGCCTCAACAACTTAGCAGAATTATACAAGGCTCAAGGAAGATATGGAGAGGCAGAACCTCTTTATTTACAGGCTCTTGAACTGAGAAAAAAACGACTAGGAGAAGACCATCCAGACGTGGCACAAAGCCTCAATAACTTAGCAGAATTATACCAGGCTCAAGGAAGATATGAAAAGGCAGAACCCCTTTATTTACAGGCTCTTGAACTGTTTAAAAAACGACTAGGAAAAGACCATCCAGACGTGGCAACTACCCTCAACAACTTAGTAGGCTTATACAGAGTTCAAGGAAGATATGAAGAGGCAGAACCCCTTTATTTACAGGCTCTTGAACTGAGAAAAAAACGACTAAGAGAAGATCATCCAGACGTGGCAACTAGCCTCAACAACTTAGCAGCATTATACCAGGCTCAAGGAAGATATGAAGAGGCAGAACCTCTTTATTTACAGGCTCTTGAACTGTTGAAAAAACGACTAGGAGAAGACCATCCCTACGTAGCATTTAGCCTCAATAACTTAGCTTTATTATACAAGGCTCAAGGAAGATATGAAAAGGCAGAACCTCTTTATTTACAGGCTCTTGAACTTTATAAAAAACGACTAGGAGAAGACCATCCAGACGTGGCAACTAGCCTCAACAACTTAGCAGGATTATACCAGGCTCAAGGAAGATATGAAGAGGCAGAACCTCTTTATTTACAGGCTCTTGAACTGTTGAAAAAACGATTAGGAGAAGACCATCCTAATACAAAAACTGTTAAGGAAAATTATGAAAGAATGAAAGAGCAAATGGAATAACTCCTGAGAACTCAAGATTGAACGTCCTATGAACAAACATTATAAAATAGGCTAGATAGTTCGGACATTGACGGCACAAGGGCCTTTCTTTCCTTGTCCAACTTCATACTCGACTGTTTGCCCTTCATCTAAGGATTGGCTTTGAACTTCTGAATAATGGACAAAGAGATCATCTCCTCCATCCTGTTGTGCGATAAACCCATAGCCTTTCTGGGTATCGAACCACTTCACTTGACCTTGTGCCATAAAACTGTTTAAATCTCATAGGAAGAATAATAATGCTGCTGTTGATGGGTTTAACCGTCTTCAGCAATCGCATCTGGCTTGATTATATAACTTATCAAAAGGACTTGGCACGATAAGTTTAAACAAGGTATTTAACTATACAATGTGATTTTTATACAGATTGCTATCGAAGCAAGCGATCGCCATGATAAGAGGGGATTGAAGGGGTTTATTATTTAACAGCTATCCTTTCGTCACACATAAGTTAACAAAAGAAAAAAAGCTGAAAGGTAGTAATAAGGGGGTATAGAGTTAATTATTAAGGAAAACAAAATAAGAAAAGAGGACTTATATTTTTAAAAAGTATAAAGTAATTCAAAGAAAAGTGAAAAAACAATTAAAAGAGATGAAGATAAATAAATAAAAATTAAGGAAGAAAGTGAGATAAAATGAAAGTAAATGAAAAGCCTAAAAAACTTATTCTATCTGGGTTGTACTAGAATTGATTTAATGGATTAGACACATAAAAGTTAAAGAATAGAAGAGTATTTACTCATTAAGAATAAGAAAAAAAGGCTCAAAAGTCAAGATTGACTAAAATCATATTTAAAAGAATAATGAAGGGAGGATAAGACAATGAAAGCTTGGGTAGAAGAAGAACTGAAATTTCTAGATTTAGGCGATAAACGCTTAAATACAAGACTTGGAAAAATGATATCAGAGTTATCTGAACATCCTTATGAAACGGTTCCACAAGCGATCGCCCCTTCTGCCTGGAATAAAACGAAATGGGAATGAGTATGGGGAAGGATTGCGATCTCTCCGAGATCCGCTCTGCGGTGCGCAGTTGTCATTAATGCAGGTGATGGTTGAGAGTGATCGGCACGAACAAAGAAAAGGCGATCGCGGATGATGAGAAATGCGCCAGAGTCTTGCCGTGAGGATGTAATAGATTTATAGTTCAAAAGAACCTAATCAAATTGAACTTGCTCAAGATGTTAGTAGAAGTTGTTCCATATAATCCGCAATGGAAAAAATCATTTGAATCAGAGTCTAGGCAAATAGCCAAGGTTCTAGGGAAAAATCTAGTGGTCATTCACCATATTGGTAGCACTGCTATTCCCAACATTTACGCTAAACCAATTATAGATTTGTTAATAGAAGTTAAAGATATTAATTTGGTGAGAGAACAAACCCCAGCAATGGTAGGATTGGGCTATGAAGCAATGGGAGAATATGGACTTGTGGGTCGTCGCTACTTCCGCAAAGAAAACCCACCAGGGATTAGAACTCATCACGTTCATATATACGAAATTTATTCTCCAGAAATACAACGCCATTTGGCATTTCGAGACTATATGATTGCTCATCCTGAACAGGCAGAACAATATAGTCACCTAAAACAAGAATTAGCTCAAAAATATCCTGAAGATATTGAAGGTTACATGGATGGCAAAGATGAGTTTATCAAAAGAATAGAAAGAAAAGCGATCATTAAAAGTGGCACTTCGTGATCGCAAAGAAAAACTGAAAGTGAATGGTGATGTTTAAACAGTTTGGAATCAACAATATTCACTCGAAGAATTATTAAATTGCTTGGAAGAAATCTATCATGTGCTTGAGGAGTAATCTGAATAAATTAGAGACAGTAATTACTGGATTGTAAAAATTGTTTAGCTTCTTGCAGGGGAGCTAAATTGTATCGTATAAGATGTAAAGGAGCGTCAATTTATTGAGCTTCGTAACAACCTTTAAGAATCCAGGGTGTTAACCCCCCTGGAGAACTCAAAAGAAAATCTTTATGGACACATTAACTATCAAAACAAACTCGACTGAAAAACTTATTTTATCAACCCTTCAATCAGGAGAAAAAAGTGGGTTGGAGATTGTCAAATCTTTTAAAAATGATAAAAAGAGTATTGAGGGATTGTATCCTATACTTCGCAAGTTAGTCAAAGAAGGCTTAGTACAATCTCGATGGGTAACAGAAAAAACTAAAGGAAAGTCAAAGGTTGGAAAACTATACTATAGTTTAACTGAATTGGGGAGAACTCAGGAGCAGCAAAATAGTTAGAGCAATACTCGATTAAGATAACAATAGATAAGTAAACGATCACTGATCACAGTCTTGAAAAAAAAAGTTATTTACTGTTAAGAACAATAAATAACTTGTGGTGTTGTATGCACCCGCTTTTTGAATCCTGTATCTAAAGTATTCTATGTATTAGGGTTGTGATAGGATTTAGATCACTGGAGAAGAGTGATTTAAAAAGTTTATCTCTTTTAGAATGTAGAATTAGAATGAAGACTTAATGCTATGATAACCATCAACGTAAGGTTTAACCTTATCGTATTTCAGAGGTTGATTCTGTCGAGCATCATTTTTTCCCCTTTGATACCAATCTTCAGAGCTTAAAGCGTTAGCATTATTAGAAGATTTACTGTTAGATTGATGAGTCTTAGTCGTAATATTCTTAACTGTTCTAATGTTCTTAGGAGAGTCATCAACTTCAATATCTTCTAAATCTTGAGTAAAAAATTCTGATGCACCTACTGTACACAAAACAGCAGCAATCAAACTTCTTTTCTGTGCGATTTTACAAATAGTATTAGTTAAGTCAAAAACTTTATATTCCTGCTTTTTATATTTCTTCTCATAAGAATTACAATTACCTTCACCCTGTCCCACTAAATCCCCTTGATGAGAAAGGCTGCATTGATAATGATAATAAAACAAAGGTTTCTCAAAATCAACGATAGAATGAACAAGAGAAAAAGTAGCTCTAAGATTTAATAACCGTAACAACTTTTCAGCACCAGGTTTTAATAAAGTAGGCTTACCATTAGTACCAGGAATAATCCCATAATCAGTGCCTTTTTTCATTTGACTTTTAACAAATTGGGTCATAACTTGATAATGAGTCTTAGTAAGTTCTAAGGGATTAGTGTTATCAATAGCAATAATTTCAGTCATATTTTTACTGTGGAAAAACTTAGTGACCTATGATGATGGGAGGAAAAGATAAAACAAAAAGTTCAGGAAAGTGATAAGAATCAGGAAAAAACTGGGAATGCTAGTTGTACCAGGGCAACTTAAATAGTCATCCATTCAGGGAAGTGTGTTAATTCTTCCCTGTCTCTCCTTTCCTTTTCGCTTGATGTAAAAATTTATGACAATTTTCTATGATTGATCAGGGGGACTTATCCCCCTTTTTCTTTGTCTTAAAACTCAGCATCCGGATAAAAACGGTTAAAATCCAAGATATAAAAGCCTAAAAATTGTTGTTTAAACTGTTCAAAGGCTTTCATGACTGCTTTTCGGGTAAATTCAGGGACAAAAAGACTGATAACTCGTTCTTCTTTAGGAGAAATAACACCATCTTCATCAATCTCCAATTCGTGGCTGCATAGGGTTACCTCAACTTCGATAGGATTGTGTTGTGGATGTTGTTGGAGAGTGCGATCGCAGGTGTTGGTACGAGGATGAAAAGTCGGGGTGGTTTTCCCGAAATCAGACGATTTCGGGTATGGTTGCAATGCTTGGGTTGGTATCATAATAGAAATAACCTTACTTAAGGCAATTTTGAAGAAAAGCGATCGCCAACTTTGGTCAGGGAGTGATCGCTTTTCTCATGTCTCTAATGTAAGACGTAAGCTTACAGTTGTCAAGCGTTGTCTTATGCTTTATATTAGATATTAGTTACCGGTTTACAATAAAATGGAGTCAACCATTATGATCAATGTTGTGAAAGTACGGCGAACAATAGATACAGAAGTAGAAAAATTGGGGAATCGCATTCGCCAAGCTAGAAAGAGTTCAGGAAAGACGATTGAATGGTTAGCAGGGAATGCAGGAATTAGTCGTGTTTACTGGTATGACATAGAGAATGAAAAAATTAGGGATTCCTTACCTGAAGAAACCCTGAGAAAGATTGAACAAGTCTTAGAGGTTGATTTCGGCGTAAAATTTGATAATTAATCGAGAAATATTGCTAAGCATTCGCTAATAAATATGGTTTCTAGTGAAAATATAGATTTAGCGGAGTATTTAATGAAGAGAAAAAAAGATTGGTGATGCTCTGTCCTTAATGACTGTTACCTGACAAGCTGACAGAACTAAGAACTGGAGAACATACACCATCAAAATATTTATCTATCTCTATCTTAGTTGTCAAAGCTTGAATTCTCCAAACAACTCGTCATAACAGTGCATCTCCAGTCACACACAAATTAAGACTGGAGACATTCATGAAACCTATATATAATCTGCCTTATGGCGGATTAGAGTGTGATGGAAAAAATTTCCTAAAATCCATCCTTAAGCCCTCTATATCACAGTTAGGGGGTGTTCATGACCTGGCTTAGATATAACCGCCGAAACCCCTGCCCAATATGCAACGGCGATCGCAGTGATTGCCGACAAAACCCCCAAACCCGTCTAGTCCACTGTCGAAGCAACGACGTAAACCCGAAAGACTACTTATACAGGGGTCAAGACACCTGGGGATTCAATCTTTGGGCATACAAACCCGATGCAGATGCTTGGACTGATGAGCGTCGCCAGGAATGGCTTGAAACAGTCACCAGTCGCCAGTCGCCAGTCACCAGTGACACTTGGAGAACCCCTAACAGTCAAACAGAGGTCAATCCTCGGTATCTAGTGGTTAAGGAGGACTTGGAAACAAGGGAGAGGGAGAGTTTAAAGAAGCTGCTGCCTATCCCAGAACGAGATAAGGTAATCAGAGACATCATAGGCCAACTAAGGCTATCAGATGCCCACAGGGAGGTTCTAAGAAATCGTGGAATAAGCGATCGCCAAATAGAAGAATCAAACTACCGCAGTGTAAAACAATGGCAAAAACTGACCTCACCTGTCACGAACGAACTTTCAGGGGTGAAATATGATGGTTTAAGTTTAATTAACCACACTGACGGGATACTAATCCCAATTCCTAATGAAGACGGATTATATACCCATCTTAGGGTGAATGATCTGACCCCAGGAACCGAAAATAAATACTACCCCCTGAGTAGTTCCAAACGTGGGGTAAAGTATCATCTACCATCAGGGGAGCAACCCATCGCGGTTTATATGCCCCAGGAAGCCCCGCAAAAACCAATGATAGGGTTTACAGAGGGACTGGAATACAAACCCCTTCTAGCCTCATCTAACGTGGGGATTCCGATTATTGGTGCTAGTGGTGGTAACTTTGGCAGTAGCACTGAGGCCATAGAAGCTGCGATCGCGTTCATCAAAGAACGGTATGGATGGGAAAAACCCAAGTTTATCCTCTACGCCGACGCTGGTAGCGTGATTAATCCCAATGTAGTCATCCAATATGAAAAACTAGGGAAAATTGTCCCCAACTTAAAAGTAGTTGATTGGGGACAACTCAATGACAAACAAAACGGTTTAGACATTGACGAACTAGACGAGCAAACCATTGAGAAAGTTAAACTAGCTAAATCTTTTAGGTTTAATCTTCAAGGAGAAGGAAATGTTAAACTAATTACCATTAAGCAGTTCCTTAAAAGGGCTAAAATTCATCAGAAGAAAAAGTTGAGTCCTCGGATTAAAAGGATTCAAGAAGACTTAAGGAGATTAACCTATAAACCTGACATAGAACTGACTGAAGATGATCTAGTTGATGGGAAATATTTACCCAGTGAGTTACTAATAGAACTCATGCCTAAACAGGGAATAATCAACTTAAAGAGTGCCAAAGGAAGTGGTAAAAGTCACCTAAACGAACAACTGATAAAAGAACTAAGAGGAGGCGGATTCCAAATTATATCCATTGTGGCTAGAATCGTCTTAGGAAGAGGACAGGCACAAGCTTGGGGGATTGAATGGCAAATAGATACTGATGACCCATTATGTAGACAAGTCAACCGATTAACCATCTATGAAAACCAAGCAACATTAGGATTATGCTTTGATTCTATTTGGAAGTTGTATAATAGAAACTTAGAGAAAACAGCAATTTTCTTAGATGAATCAGAACTAGGATTAACTCACTTACTAGCATCATCAACTTGTAAAGAAAAACGTCCCTTATTACTAAAATCATTTCAAAAGATTATCCATGAAGTGTTAGCTCTTAAAGGATTAGTGTTATTATCGGATGCTGACTTGACCGATGTAAGTGTAGATTATATAAGGTCATTAGCCCCCCCAAATACTCCTATGTTTACCATAGTTAATCCTGAGAAGACGATAAGCTACAAAGCTTATATAATAAGTGAAAAGAGATGGGTTAAACAAGAGATTCTTAATGCCATTGAAGCAGGAGAAAGAATCATCATCGCTACTGATTCCCAAGCAGAAGCAGAGAAGATGGAAAGGGAATTACATAAACAATTTCCTGACAAAATAATCAATAGGATAGACAGTAAAACGGTAGAAGACCAATGGGGGAAAGATTATGTTGAAAGGGTAAATGAATCTATTAAAAAAGAAAAACCAGATATACTAATTCATACCCCATCAATGTCCACAGGAACAAGTATTGATGGGAAAATAAATGGTACAATAGATGAAGAAGTAAAAAACTGGTTTGATAAAGTATTTGGGATATTTGTCGGGGTGCTAACCCCATCTCAATGTCGTCAATCATTGATGAGATACAGAGCAACCGTACCCAGATATATTTACATTAGAACCGCAGGAATGATAAGAGGGAATAGAAGTTTTGACCCCGTTGAGATTAATAAATCCCTTCATGAATACCATAAAGAAGGGTTAAGTTTACTAGATGTTCAACAATTAGTAAAACTGGATGATCCAGTAGAATATATAGAGAAATTACTAGAAATGGTAGACTGTGAAAAAAGGCAATGGTCTAACGTTCATATTACGGCTTATTGTAACTGCAAAGCTCGTGACAATTTTGGCTTAGCCAACCTCAGAGAAATATTCATCCAAGAACTAATGGAAGAAGGGCATGAAGTAATAAAAATTAACACAAAAGGATGTGAAGTTTTATTAACAACCCAGGAATTTATAGATGGGGAAAAAGAACAAGGGGAGGCGATTTATAGGGAAACATCGAGTGCGATCGCAACATCCAATGACATCCCTTTAGAGCAAGCCCAAGCCATAATGAGAAAAGCAACTGCTACCGAAGCAGAAAGGCATGAGGCAACTAAGGCATTTATCACTGAAGAAATACCAGGGATTGAATTAACCACTGAGTTTATTAATGAGTATATTGTCAAAGACAGACGGCGATCGTTAAATGCCATCAAACTATGCTGGAAGTTATTAAACCCAGAAGCAGCCTTATATTCTGATCAAAAGGAGTACAGCCACCAATTTAGGCAATTTGCCATTCATGAGATAGTGTACCTCCCTGATATCAGGGCTTACTATCCCCTAGTCAAAGAATTAACAGACCTGGGGATACTTGAAGTTATAGCCAACCCAGATAAGGAATATACTCAAGGTGATCTCTGGTTAGAGGAGTTTAAGCAAAAGTGCTTATGGAGACGACATCGCTTGCACCGGTTGTTCAATATTATAGTGACCAAAAACACTCAGGCAGTTCACTTACTCAGTCGGTTCTTAGACAAAATTGGTTTGACCTTAACTTGTGACCAAAAACGAGTAGAGGGGGAACGGGTAAGAACCTATAAACTGAACCCCAAAAAACTCAATAATCCTGACCGAAACGCCATCCTAAACGCCTTCGATCTCAAGTGGACTCAAACCAAGACTAGGTATGGCTTAGAAGGTGTCACAGAACTTGAGCGAAACTCGTATACAAATAACCAACAGGAGACTTCTGTGACAGTAGAAAATGATCTCATAACTATAGACGTGGTTGGGGTAGAAAATGGTACAGAAACAACCAATGTGGTGGCAGAGGCAACGGTTAAAAACGAAAGGTCAAATGAGGGGGTTCAAAGCAAGACTGGATATGGGCTAGAGGGTGTCACAGAACTCGCCCGAACATCGTATACAAATAACCATCAGGAAGCTTCTGTGACACTGGTAAATGATGGGGCAATCCAGAACGTGGTTGGGGTAGAAAATGGTACGGGAACAACCAATGTGATGCCAGAGGTAACGGTTAAAAACGGAGGGTCAAATGAGGGGGTTCAAAGCCCGACTGGGAATGGTCTAGAGGGTGTCACAGAACTTCCCCGAACATCGTATACAATTAACCAAGAGGAAACTTCTGTGACACTGGTAAATGATGGGGCAACCCAGAACGTAGTTGGGGTAGAAAATGAGACGAGAATAACCAATGTGGTGTCAGAGGGCATGGTTAAAAACGAACGGTCAACTGAGAGGGGTCAAACCGAGACTGGATATGGTCTAGAAGGGGTCACAGAACTTGAGCGAAAACCGTATACAAATAACCAGCAGGAGACTTCTGTGACAGAGGTATTAAAACTAGAAAACGATAAACCATTTTGGTGGCCTAAAGATAGCGATCGTTACGCACCAGAAATAGAAGTGGCCGCGATGACAGGTTATGCTAGTGTATTAGCTTCGGAAAGCTTCTGGGAGCTTCAGGAGGCGAAAGAGCAAATAGTTCAGTTAAGCCAGAATTTAGGTTGGGGTGTCCACGAGCTTCTGAACTGGATATTTGAGAGGATGCCCGATGACGCGATGGATCATGTTGAGGGATTAATGGCAATTTAGGGAAGAACTAAGGATCGTCAAACAACGAGTGTACACTCGTCTTTGTCGGAGTGACGGGTTAGGAAATGAAGCCAAACGTAGTATATTTGTGACTCGCTGTTTGTAGTATAAAGGGGTAAGCTTTCCAATCACCCTAATCCGAAAGAATAATCGTTTCGTTCTTGGGTTTTGGCTAATGAACTGGACGAAAACATACTACAATCGGTAGTTTGTAGTACGCAGAACTGGGTGAAAAACTCCTAGAAACTTTTCTTCGTCAAAAATACTGAAAACGCCCATCAAGAGGAGGTTATAGCCGTAACAGATGTGGGGATATCTCTCTGAGAAGAACCAGCACATCTGTTACAGCTAAATCGTAATACAAAACCCCAAATGTGAGTGAGGCGTTAGGGGTTCGGTGTTCGGTGTTCTATATCGCTCCTATGTTTCCAGAATCGCACCCCTTTAATTGATACACTTGAAAAAGTTGACACAGACAATATCCTTATTGTAAGCTAGAGGTATAACTGACAACAAGGGTATTGTAGGAAATGTCAGAACATTGGTTAAAAGAATGGGGGCAAGGCAAGCCACCGTCAAAATGGGTGATAGACATCATTGATGACACCCTGTCTCGGTTAGAAAGGATGAGTAAAGAGGATGAGACTGCGATCGCAAAATTAAACAACGAAATAACAGAAAAGTTTTTAAAGAAAGTGAAACCGACTAGCGTTAAGAATTACTACACCTACCTACACAAAGCGGTAAGAATTCACTTTAAAGGCAAACTAACCCCTAAAAACAGTATAAAGCACCCCACAAAGGGAATCTCTGAACATTTTGCCTGTACCTTGATAGATACCCCTAATGACATCAAAGCCCTAAATCTAGGATTACAACGAGAAGCCTTAGACTGGAAACAGCATAATGTAGCCACCATAGAAGAACCAGACTTGATTGTTAACAGGGGAAGAGAGTTATTAGAAAGTGCGATCGCTTCCTATGAAAAAGAAGGATATGCTAGTTATGCCGACATAGGAGCAGCCTTAGCTTTGTTGGTGGGGTTAAGACCCGGAGAAATCCTTAGAGATGCAGTATTAGAACCATCTTCTCCTTATACTGTGATTTTAAGCCAAGGACAAGCTAAAACCAGGGGGAAAAAGAGGGCTTATGAGATGCCCACTCTCATTGAAGCGGATACGGTACTAAAAGGGTATAATATCCTTAGAAATACCTTTAAAGCAGACAAATTAAACGATTTAGAACTAGAAACCTACAAAAATAAGTTAAGATTGCAAGTAGAGGTGAATTTTAGAGAAATAGTACCCACTTTATCGAGAATCAATGGCGAAACAACCGTTAATCCTCAGAGGTTAAGAGCCGTTTATGATGCGATCGCTGTATTCTATTATTGTCCTCCTCAAGTCAAAGATTTCGTGTATATCAAAGCCATCAATGGTCATGAACCCACACCAGGGAAAGCAGATGCGGCCATGCACTACCTAGATTACCAAATAGGAAATGGTGCGATTGTTTTAGCAGGAGGACAAAGACAAGGTATTAAGTTGGCACAACCAGGAGTGAAGGTAATAAAAGCGATTGCTGATAAATTAGAAAAAACAGATCATCAGTCAAACCTCATCAGTCAAACCTCACCAGTTAAAGACGAGCATGATTTGAAGACTATTACGAATTCTCCAGCATTGATGAGGTTTCTGAGAGATGAATCTCAACCAACGACCCCTGAAGCTGCACCATCAGACATCACCCCTGAAGTTTTGGGGTTATCCCTAGAATGGGTGACGCGGTTAGAGGCAGTAATGAAACAAACGGGTCAAACCGATTTTAAGGCCATGGTGTGTGAGTTGGTGAAGCAAGAGGTAAAATTTAGAGAAGGATTGCGTAATCGGCATGAAGGGAAAGATTTTGGGTCAATGCCATTGTCAAAGTTAAAACGGACTCGTCACCCCGAAGCATCAGCCGAAAAACTACGGCGGGCATTCCTAGCCATAAAATACCATAATTCCAATGTGGCAGTTGAGCGATCGCAGCGTTGGTACATAAACCCCACAAGTATCCATAAATTAGTAGGGGGAAGGTTCTCAACTATAACCCCTTGGTGTGAAGCCCATTTTGATGAAATAAATTCCCATAACCAAACTTATGAATTAACCGAAGGGGATAATAGGAAAAGTGTGGATATTAGTGAAATGGTAGAAGTGCCAGAAATGCCGATGGATTGATTAAGGATTGTTGTTACATTTTTCCTTTTAAAGATAAGAAAAAATGGTAAGGCATCAAAAATCCTGACCAACTATATTCTTTTTTGAAACATTGAGGAATTTTAGTTTCAATGCGTTGATGAATTTCTGGGAGTGTAGACCAGTGAGCATCAGGATAAAGATGGTGAGCAGTATGATAACCAAAGTTATAACATAATCTGTTGTCAACTTGATTAAGGCAGTTATTAGAAATACGATAATAATCTTCATGGCAACCAAAATGGTTAAGGTAGTCTGTATAACGAGTAACGAAATAAACAAGTAGATACCAAGGAAGTAAATAACCAAGTCCCAATAAAGGTTTCCAAAAAGTTAAACAAATAACTAAAAGAATAAATAAGAATTGCTCAATAAAAGCCCATCGATAATTGAGGGGAAATGTTTGATTGTGCTGAAAGCCTTTAAGAAAAGATTCTTTCAAGGGCTTGAAAAAAATGGGAAAGATTGACCTTAGAGAGTAGTAAACAGAGCCAAGGATAGAAAATTTTTCCATTTCCCATGAATGACCTGGACAATAATCACCAACTTGAGGACAATGATGTCCATATTTATGCTGTATTCGCCAATTAGAGGCAGTCATGCCTGTGACAATTCCTAGAGAAATATCAAGAAACAAATTAAGCCATTTTTTCTCGGTGAAAGGACAATGTATATGGAGGTGAAGAAGATGGTTAATATCATTAAGAAGAAACCAGAGAAAAATAACAGTGACTATTTCATAATTGGGGGGAAGCCCACCCCAAAATGGATATAAGAAAATAACCGAACAGGTACAAGCTCTCCAAAAATTTATTCTATCCTCTGGGTATTTTAGGAACATATTATGGCCTCTAGATTTTCTTGATTATAATCGGTTCTTGTCGTCAAATCTTCTGTTGGGATGATTTTACTATTAGTTAACCTGAATTTTTACTCACTCCAATCTCCAATTGGCTTTTCGACAATCTTCGGTCAATTTTTTTTGGGGTTTCTATTAATTGAAAATCAACAATTAAACGTTTACACTTGGAAAAATATCGTTTTTTTCTAGTTTATCCATTGAGTAATCATCTCCGTTTCAGGGTCGAAAATAATCACTTTCACTCATCAAGTCCAGATTCGTTTCAAATTCAGAGTAAACCCAGGTAAAACATCTTCCCCTGATAAATGTGTAGGATTTTCTAAGATTTCTACTGTTCTATGAGGACGATAAATCTCTACTTGTTTTTTCTGTGGATTGATCAGCCAACCTAGTGTAGTTCCATTGTGAATATACTCTTTCATCTTGGCTTGTAGTTTGACGAGGCTATCAGATTCGGAACGTAATTCAATGACAAAATCTGGACAAAGAGGAACAAAACCCTTGCGTTGTTGAGGGGTAAGAGAGTCCCATCGTTCTCTTTTTACCCAAGAAGCATCGGGAGAGCGATCGGCACCATTGGGCAACTTGAATCCCGTTGAAGAGTCAAAGGCTTCTCCTAATTGTTCATGTGCTTCAAACCAGTTCCCTAGTTGAGTGCTGATGCTAAGATTACGTTTGCCGGATTCACCGCCAGTGGGGGGATTCACGATTAATTCTCCAAGTGCAGTGCGTTCTAGTCTTAAATCGCGGTTGGCTTGTGCTAAAGACTCAAATTGACTTTGGGTGACTTGTAGGACTAGAGACCCTGGCAGTTCAAGAGATAGTGTTTGGCTAGGAAGAGGTTGGTCTTTTATCATCTCCCTCTCAACTTTTTCATTACTGTGCATAAATACTGCGAATATCTATTACAATAATCCGTTATGATTTTGATTTTTAAGAGCAGTTTTTATTAACAAGTTTTGGCTATTTTACTCCTAATATTAATACGATTATTGACTCTATTTTAACATAGATAAAAAGGTTTTTTTCGAGAGGAAATCTATCAACTATAGTCCCAAATCTAAAATGGAAAATTGTCGAATTTTTTATGATGTTAAATTTTATGTGTTCGGCTTGACAATCTTATTGGATTCTGAAACGATTATAAAGAAATTAGCGATCGCTTAAAATCATACTTTATGGGTAATGTAAGTAGGCTCTTTGAAGATAGGGAAAATCTCTTGGTGTTAATGTTAATGAATTCGGCTTGATAATTTGAGAATGTTCTGAGAGGATAAGCGTGAGATTTGCGATTTTTGATAAACCTGACTTT
>JASJDW010000207.1 GCA_030064955.1 Crocosphaera sp. | reverse complement strand
TTATAAAGCTTTTCTAAAATAACGTTTTTATAATTAATTGTCCATTCTAATTTTTCTTGGAGTTCATCGGGGTTCATCAAATCAACCACCCGAATGCCTGTCCTTTCTGATTTATCTGCATAGGTTGGACCAATACCTCGTCCGGTTGTACCAATTTTCTTTTTCCCCCGTCTTTGTTCTGATGCTTGATCAAGTAAACGATGATAGGGCATAGTTACATGGGCGGTTTGGGAGATAAACAGGTTATCCGTTGCTACATTCAGACGATGAAGTTGGGCTAATTCTTCCAGTAACACTTTGGGATCGATAACTGTCCCTGAACCGATAATACATTCTGTCTCAGGATACAAAATTCCTGATGGAATCAAGTGTAACTTAAACGTTTGTCCTTGTACAACAATGGTGTGGCCTGCATTAACCCCCCCTTGGGGGCGCACCACCACATCCGCTGAACGACTTAATAGATCGGTGATTTTCCCTTTTCCTTCGTCGCCCCATTGAGCGCCGATTACAATTACATTAGCCAAGATTTTATAAAGTAGCTAGAGTTCACACAATCTATCATTATACAGAATTACAAGCTATGTTGTCAATTCCCCTAAGTTTCTAAAGATCCCTGACTTTATTAAAGAAGGACAAGAACATCACCATTATCAACCGTTACAAAAATTACCCGATTCTGTGATTATAGAAGGTAATTACCATGGTGCTATGGAAGATAGGGCTGAAGTTTACAAACCCAACCCGGAAATTGATAGACTATGTTTTGAACCCAACTCAGGTTCAGTTAAAATAAGACTAATGATCAAGATTCAATCTGTCTGGGGGTCATAGATTAAAATGTTAACCACAGAAAATGTTTATCAAACCACTTGTTATCAGCGTCAAGGTAATGAATTGGTTAACCCCCAAAATTGTACGGTTACTTTGCAATACGAGCATCCAGAAAATGGGCTAGACTGGGAAATTGTTACTCTCAGTGGAGAAGTATATCATTATCGCAATTTAGGGTCAGCCATTGAACTGTGGAGTCATCTTTCTCAACAATGGACTCCTGTGAACATGACAGACTGGTTTCCAGAGAGAGAAGGTGTTCTGTGTTGGGATAACTTTTGTGCTGACTGGCGAGAGATTCCCCTCGATTAGTTTTAGGTTTCAATGTTTACTAGACAAGATTGCAGAGGAGCAGGGAGCGTCGGAGCGGGGAGAAAAATGATGAATAAACCCTATCAGCAAGGACATCTCGTTGAATTAGATATTATCGATCTCGCTCACAGTGGGGATGGGGTGGGTAAGTTAGATGGGAAAGCGATTTTTGTTCCTGATACCGTTACTGGCGATCGCATTGTAGCTCGTTTAACCCATGTCAAAAAACAATACGCCTACGGAAAATTACAAGAAATTATTTCCCCTTCTCCCCATCGTATTCGCCCTAGCTGCATTGTGGCGGATAAATGTGGGGGCTGTCAATGGCAACATATTGCTATTGATTATCAACTAACGGCCAAAGAAAACCAGGTGATTCAAGCCTTAAAACGAATCGGTGGTTTTGATAATCCTCCTGTGTTACCGATTCTATCATCCCCAAACAGCTTAGGATATCGCAACAAAGCTACTTACCCTTTAAAACGTTCCACCACAGGAACGGTACAAGCTGGTTATTATCAACGCAATACTCATCAAATTATTAACCTTAATCAATGTCCCATTCAAGATCCTCGTCTGAATCCTATTTTGGCCCAAGTTAAACAAGATATACAAGGACAAGGTTGGAGTATTTACAATGAAAAAACAGGAAAAGGGAAGCTAAGACATCTAGGGTTGCGTATTGGCAAAAGAACAGGGGAAATTTTGTTAACCCTTGTTAGTAGCAGTAAAAATTTAACTAATTTTCAAGAACAAGCTGAAATTTGGTTGAATCGTTATCCTGAGTTAGTTGGAGTCTCTATCAATTATAATCCCCATCAAGGTAACAAGATTTTCGGTGAGGAAACTTTTCATCAGATGGGTCGTCTCTATCTCACAGAAACCTTGGCTCAACTCAACTTTCAATTAAGTTCCGATACCTTCTTTCAAGTTAACACCGAAGCAGCAGAAGTCTTGTTAAATGTTTTGTTAGAAAAACTGTGTTTAACGGGAGAAGAAAGTTTAATTGATGCCTATTGCGGTGTAGGAACTTTTACCTTACCTTTGGCTACAAAAGTGGCTCAAGCAGTGGGAATTGAGAGTAATAAAAATTCTATTGAACAAGCTCGAAATAATGCCAAAATTAATAATATTAATAATGTTAAATTTTATCCAGGAACCGTAGAAGAAATTTTACCATTCCTTAATCTTTTTCCTGATATAGTTGTGCTTGATCCGCCGAGAAAAGGTTGCGATTGTAGCGTTATTGATACCTTACAAAAAATTCACCCATCTTTAATTATCTATATTAGTTGTCAGCCTTCCACCTTAGCCCGTGATTTAGAAAAATTATGTCAACAAGAGCGTTATACAGTGGAGTGGATACAACCCGTTGATTTTTTCCCTCAAACGGCTCACGTGGAATCAATGGCTTTAATTAGACATAACATAGACTAATATGTTATACTGATTATAGTTATTAAATTAATTGTGCTAACCATTTGTTTAAAAATTTCCATTTAACCGTTTCTCTAAATTTTGAAATAATCGTCTCCAAAGCCATGTTATAGCTTAAACTAAATCATCTAAAAATAAAGGTGTTGTCGTGCCAACCTATAGACAACAACACCCTAGAACCAAAATCATACAATATCCCTACAAAATTCAATTTAGAGGTGACAGCACGTGCTTGCTATTTCCCTACCGCCAACCAAGCGATACGGTTGTACAATGAGCTTCACATCAACGCTCTATTTATGTCCAATCCTAGACTTATTATTAGCAAGGATTCCCAATGAGTTACAACCGGAAATCAGACTAGGTTTACAAGAAGCACTGGTAAACGCAGCCAAACACGGAAACAAACTCGACCCAAGTAAATCAATTGTTGTTAAATTTTCCGTTACGCAAGATGGTTATTCTTGGGTTATATCAGACCAAGGAAAAGGATTTTCTTCCCAATGTAATTGTCCGGACCATTCCCCAGAAACATTACCCCCCGACGAATCAGAAAACGGCAGGGGGTTTTGTTTATTACACGAAATTTTTGATCAAGTTCATTGGGATCAACAAAAAACCCAGCTAAAACTGTGGAAACAAGTCAAAAAAAGCAAAAGACAACTACTTCCTTCCTCTTGAAGAACCTTACCCCTACACATAGGGGGTTTACTGAAAGCGGGTTAATTGGATGCGATACCTTTGTTTTTTCGTAACAGCGACTTCCCCCACTTCCAAGCGTCCCTTTCCTCGTACGGTAATTAAATCCCCAGAGTTAACAGTATAACTCGCTTGAGTAATTTCCTTCCAATTAACCCGTACATTTCCTTGATTAATCGCATCAACCATTTTACTGCGGGACATCCCAAACCCAGCAGAAGCAATGGCATCTAAGCGCATGGATGCTTCAACCGTCGTCATCTCTTTGGTTTTTGGGGGTCGTATTTTCAATTCACTTAGGTCTATTTGTTGGGTTTTCACCGGAACCGATCGCACCTGGGTTAAGCTCGTTTCCAGGAAGTCCACCAATTCAGGTACCACGATCACCTGTCCTCCCCGTTCCCCCAAAACAAGAATATCCCCAATTTTTTCCCTAACGATTCCTGTGGCTAAAATCGCCCCTAAGAAGTCCCGATGACTAGCCGGGTCAAAAAGAAAGTTTCCTGCAATATCCAAAGCAGCAAGGGGAATTTGGGACTGTTCCAGAGGAATTTCGGGGCGGGCTATAGCAATTCTTTGCCTTTCTGCTTGGGGATACCCTCCCCAGACAGCAATTTCTACTTCCGTTAACTGACTAAACGCCGTTTGTACTTCAGCAATAACAGGAGGAGAGAAAAAGTCGCTAACAACAACTTCCCAAGTTTTGATAGCTATTTCTGCTTGATCAATAATACGACTGATTTCTTCACGGTTTTCAATGCCTTTGAGAATAGTGTCCCTTGGTAACATGATTCACAATTAACTTAAACAGCAGGTAGAGTATAGCCTTGGATGTTTTCAGGGTTTAAGGGACGAAGAATAGATGTAGCCTTATTTTTGAGGCTAGTGGCTCCCTGTACCACGATAATATATTTTCCTGCATCAAGACGATTGCGATAGGGTAAAGCGTCCCCGCTACCTACCGATAACCCCACACCACCGCCAACAAAAACACTACCCATCGCCCCACCAATGGCACCCGCTAAACCGCCTAAGATATGATTAAAGGGTTCGCCTGCCCAATCAAAACTATTAACCCCTGTGATTAAATCAAACAGACAACCACCCACAAAGCCGAAGGGAACCAGCCAAATCGCCATGAGCATAGCACGTTTTTTTGCCTGTTGTGCAGGATCAATAAAGCCAAACTCATCAGCCGTTTTGTAGCCTTTTCCTAAGATAGTAATTTGACTGGTGGGAATGCCACTTTTTTCTAAGGCAGTGTACGCCTCTTCTGCTTTAATGCGATCGCTAACAACAGCTATCAGATAATCCATAGGGAGAGTCGAGATGATTTACTTATATTTTAGCTTCCCTGCGAGAAGCCCCGCACTGTACCGATAGATAAGTGTCAGGACGCGGCTGAGGGGCGAACCACTTCGCCCCTCAGCCCCTCATGAAAGCAGGGGCAGCACTTATGAAACAATTCTAGCGTATTTATAAACTTGTGCTAGAATAATTCTATGCTGACAATGAACATGACCTATCGGATATACCCAAGTGCTGACCAGGAGGCGATGATGCTTGGTTGGCTAGAGACTTGCAGACGACTTTATAATCGTTGTTTGCGAGACTTAAAAACTTGGCTAAATAGCAGGAAATGTCCTATTGATAGATGTTCATTGAATGAAGAATATATTGTGCCAGCCGACTTACCGTTCCCAAGTTACCTTCAACAAAAACGTCAATTAACTCAATGGAAAAAAGAAAATCCTTGGTTAAAAGCAGCCCACTCTCAAGTAACTCAAGACGTAGTTAAACGGATGCACAATACTTGGGAAGCATTTAAGAAGCGTGGCTTCGGCTTTCCTCGCTTTAAAAAATATGGACAGTTCCGTTCATTTTTATTCCCTCAGTTTAAAAACCATCCCCTCCAACTCCCCTCCTGGGAGGGGATGGGGGTGGGTGACTATCAGATAAAACTTCCCAAAATAGGATCAGTTTTAATTGAACTGCATAGACCTATTCCTGATGGATTTGTGATTAAACAAATCAGGGTTTTATCAAGGGCAAGAGGAACAAAATGGTACGTTGTAATAACTGTTCAGTCTGATATTGAAGTACCAAATCCCTTGCCTAAAGGACGAGGGCTTGCTGCTGATGTCGGACTGGAGAATTTCCTCACTACTAGCGACAATTTCACAGTTAAACCTGGCTTATTTTTCCGAGAGTTACAAAGTCGGTTGAAAGAACTACAACGTAAAGCATCTCGAAAAAAGAAAGGGTCTAAAAACTGGGAAAAAGCACAGATTAAAGTCGCTAAACTTCATCATAAAATAGCTAATTCTCGCAAGAACTTTCATTTTCAAGTTGCTCATCAATTGTGTGACCAAGGTGATATGGTCTTTGTCGAAGATATTGACTTTCGAGTATCAGCCAAAGGCTTTCTTGGTAAGTCAATGCTTGACGGTGGGTTTGGTCAATTCAGAACAATACTACAGTGGGTTTGTTGGAAACGAGATAAGTTTTTTGCTCAAGTTGATCATAAATATAGCTCACAAATTTGTCCTAATTGTGGAACTCATACAGGGAAAAAACCTTTATCTCAACGACAACATATTTGTCCCGAATGTAACTATCAAACCACAAGAGATCATGCAGCAGCAGAAGTGCTATTGCAAAGAGGATTGGATAAAGTACGCACGGACTGTGCGGAAAGGAAACTGCCTGGTAATGGCGGTCTGTCGGGGCCAGTCGCAGACTGGCTAGATAAGTGCCGATCCAGGAATACTCAAGAGCGATCTTAAGAAGCCCGCCCCGTACCTACTGGTACGGGGTCGGGAGTAAGTCACATGGGTTACGTTTGATTAGGCTAGAAAATCACCAGAGATTACTGTAACATAAGTTTACAAAGCCCATCATGATTAACTCGATGAAATCCCTACAAACCTCTGAACAAGGACAAGGTTGGTCCTTAGATGAAAGAGATCCTAAATTTATAGAACAGGTAATGCCTTACTGGAAATGGTTTTATGATCACTATTTTCGGGTAAAAACCGATGGTTGGCATCATATTCCCCCCCAAGGGCCAGTTTTATTAGTCGGGTCCCACAATGGAGGTTTGGCTTCCCCAGATACTTCGATGATGATGTATGACTGGTTTTGTCGTTTTGGCACGGAACGTTTATGTTATGGGTTAATGCACCGATCTGCTTGGAAAATTAATCCTTCTTTAGCGAAGTTAGCGGTGAAAACTGGGGCAGTGAAGGCCCATCCTAAAATGGGTATTGCTGCGCTGAAACGGGGGGCTAGTGTGTTAGTTTATCCAGGGGGCGCGCAAGATGTGTTTCGTCCCTACAAGGATCGCCATAAAATTGAATTAGCGGGGCGTAAAGGCTTTATTAAACTGGCGTTACGGGAAAATGTAACCATCATTCCTCTTATTTCGGTTGGGTCCCACGAAACCTTATTTATCATGGGAGACTGTTACGAACAAGCGAAACTGCTGCATGAATGGGGAATACCTTGGATCAATGGCACAGATCCAGAGGTGTTTCCTATTTATCTCGGCTTACCGTGGGGTATTGGCATTGGGCCAGCCCCCAATGTTCCCCTTCCCATTCCCATGCACACTCGTGTGTGTCCTCCCATTGTATTTGAACGTTATGGTAGGGAAGCAGCCAGCGATCGCGCGTATGTGGATGTTTGTTATGATTTAGTGGTAACGAAAATGCAGCAAGGGTTAGATCAACTGGTTATTGATACTCAAAAAAAATAGCTACGCCAAGGCACTTTCACTGCCTGAGTCACTCATAAACAGACAAGATGAACCGGTTAGATTGATGATCTGATGAACCAGTTGAAAATCAGGAATTGATTGTAAGCCAATAAAATCCATGTCTCCTTGGGGGGTTTTACTAATACAACTGGGAAATTCCCCCACCATAATTAGGCTGTTGGCAGTAGTAGGAATGCGACATAAATCCCGTAAACTATTGATGTAATATTCCGCTTCTTTTCTATCTTCTTCTTGAGCAATGACTGAAATAATATTTAATTGAGCTTTCCAGGCTTTTGATAATCGTAAAGCCATTAAAATAGCTAAGTCTGTATTCCCTTTTTCTAGCCGTTCAATGATAGGTAAATTCTCTAATTGAGGGCGAATCCACAGATTAATCACTTCCATTCTGCCTAACCCTGCACTGGGGTGTAATCCTAATAGCATTACGCCAACTTCTAACTGTTTGGCTTCTTCAAAAACGGGCAATAATTGATCCCATTTACTGGCTTCATTGGGAAACCGTAAAAAGAGAATATTAGGACGAAAAAAGGCACTTTGTAATGCTTGTAAGGCAGTAATAATTCCTTCACTTTCTAACTCAACTTTCATCACAGAAATGGTGGTTAACAATTGATGCTGACGAAAGGAACTGGCCAATTCTTGAAGCTGTAAGGATAAAATTTTTTCTTGATTATTTGTTGAAATTCCTAATAGTTGTAAAAACCCTTCTGGTTGAGATAAATCCAATAAAAGGCGAAATTCTCCCAGTAACTGTGAACCGTTTTTAATGGGAACTAAAAAAGTAGGTTTCCAAGCTCGAACATTGGTTAAATCTAATTGTATTACTTTCATAGCTGACCATTGAGCGATCGCAGTAAAAATACCACTCCTAACATCAGCAGAACGCTTTTCTTTAGGTAAACTAACCAGGCGTAAATAAATGGTAAAAATAATGGCAATGGCCACTAAACTTAGGAAAGGACGAATGACTAACATGGCTAAAATACAGCCAATAATTCCGTATAAAGGAACAATGCGCGGGACTTTAAACGTTGGTCGAAAGTTCATTAATCCTAAACTAGATTCTACTAAAACCACTAGGTTGATAGTGGCATAAGTTAGGAGGAAAAAGAGGGTAATCAAAGTAGCGATCACATTTAAGTCTCGCAATAATAAAGCGAGTAAAACGATGGTGGCACTCACCAGCAAAGCGCGACGAGGTTCCCCATTTTTAGCAAGTTTAGCTAACCCATTGCTCCAAGGAATTACTCCGTCTTTAGCGAGGGCCATTAAGATGCGAGGTGCGCCCACTAAAGAGGACAAAGAAGCACTAAATGTAGCTGCTAATAACCCCATTAAAACTAAGAATTGCCATCGAGATTTTTCAACTAAAATTGTATAGTTATTTATTAATTCTTGAGGGGGTGCTGCACGAGCTACCCACCAACATAAAATGACATAAATAACGGTACTTAAGATGATAGCTGAAAGAGTACCAATAGGAATATTTTTACGGCTATTTTTTAGCTCTCCTGACATATTAACCCCTGACATAATGCCGGTGGTGGCAGGAAAAAAAACGGCAAAAACTCCCCAAAAGTTAATGTTAGGAAAATCTCCCCAATCTTGCCAAGTTTGGTTACCGTTCCAAGTAATAGGACTAGAAAAAATTGAAATTAAGGATAAAATAATGAAAATTAGCACTAAATATTGAACTCTAAAAGCACAGCCAGCACTAATATAAGCGATCATAAAAATCATTAAAAAAGCAATTAAATCAATTAGTAAAGGGGAATGCTCAGGAAACAAAAATAACCATCCTTCTCGAAATCCAAAGATATACATGGCAGCAGCTAAGGCTTGAGAAACAAATAAGGGAACTCCGACACTTCCTCCTATTTCTAACCCTAAAGACTTAGAAATCATGGCATAAGGGCCTCCTTCTCCTAGACGAGTATTCGTGGCAATAGAAGCAATAGAAAGCCCTGTAGCCACTGTAATACTCGCGGATAATAAGACAATGGTTAACCCTCCCAATAAACCAGCATTGCCCACAACCCAACCTATTCTTAGGTACATAATGGCCCCTAAAATCGTGAGTAATGTGGGCTTAAAAACCCCTTCAAATGTGTTATATTTTTTGGGAGGATAAGCGGACGTATTAAATTGTAATGAGTTAATAAATTGGATAATTTGCTTAAATTTTAAGGGCATCGCTAACCAGAATGTTCTTCTTTTATTGTAATGCCATCTTTTCTTAAAATAAGGATTTTAACTAATTTTATATACTTAATTTAAGGGCATTCACCGGAACTTCATCCCAAGAGTCCACAGTTCTTAAAGTGACAACCCATCCTTCTTGTTTTTGTGCTTCGCTGAGGTTATTTAACCAGGTTTGATGACAGTCTTCTGCTGCCTTTTGATCACAGCAAGCAATACAAGAATAAATTATCCCAGACGGATCAATTTGTTCGTTTACCCAAATCGTCATAATTTTTTTCGTTTTTGTAATTGTCTTGTTTGCTTAGAGCTATTATAGATTAATTTTACCTTTGATTACCCTAAAGTAAATATAATGGGAGCTAATTTACCTCAATCAATGCTTAGATGGAAAACAAATAACGGTGAGGACATCACTTAAACCCCAGACAGTATGGTAATCTACTTTTGATGAAAGCCTTTTGTTTTGCCTCAAGGGGGATAATTCGTTAAATTAATTATGAGAAAGCTGTATTTTTTAGTACCAGGAACAGGAAAAAAGTTTGCTTGCGGGGGTCTGTTTGCAGAGTTGAAAACTTATGACTTAGCTAAACAAGTTTGTCCTTGTGAAGTAGTTACTTATCGTCAAAAAGAAACAGAGCATTTATTTTTAGAGGATGTTCTTAAACAAGATAATTTAGAGCAGATTATTTTTGTCATTAGTTGGGGGTTTGATGTTCCTAAACTTGCTAAAAAATTGAAACCTTATAATGTTATTTACCATGCTCATAGTGCCGATTATGGCTTTAAATTGACCTCTAACATTCCTATTGTAACTGTTAGTCGCAATACCATGGGATATTGGGGACAAAAATCCCCTAATTCTTTAATCTATTATTTACCTAATCAGATTTCTGATGAGTTTAATAACTTAAATTTAAAACGAGATATTGATGTATTAGTACAAGCAAGAAAATCATCAGATTATTTATTAAAACAATTAATACCTAGTTTACAAAATCAATGTAATGTTATGGTTATTAATCATTTTGTTGATGATTTATCGAAACTTTTTAATCGGTCTAAAGTTTATCTTTATGATTCAGCACAATATTGGGCGCAACAGCGAGTAAGTGAAGGTTTTGGACTGCAACCCATGGAAGCTTTAGCTTGTGGGTGTCAAGTGTTTTCTAGTATTAATGGAGGACTTTCTGATTATTTAGATCCAGGGTTTAATTGTTATAAAATTGCTGGTTATTCAACAGGATATGATGTTAAACGGATTTTAAAAGCTATTAATTCACCCAAACCGTTAACCTTATCACCTCAAATTTTAGCAGAGTATCGTAGTGAGAATATTATTAAACGATTAGAAATTATTTTAGAAGAAATTAACTTCTTTTTTGATCATAAACAAGAACTGGTGGGAGATATTAATGATTTAACTAACATAAAAATAGTTCAATTATTGTTTAGAAAGCTTTGGAAAAAGTTGCTTAAATGATAGCTTGCTATAAAAAAGTAGGGTAAATAACATTTAATACCCTACATTATTTACTAATTGAAATTAAAAGTTTCCACCCCTCGATTAAATGACCTTGCATTAGTGCAGAAATACCTTTTAAAGTTTTAAATTCTTTGTGGTTTTGCTGCATTTCCAGGGCTGGTTTTAGGGTCATTTCCGCTGCTTTGGGTTGCCAGTTATATAAATAAACAAAAGCAAGATAAGCATGATGATAAGGGTTATTTGGAGCAATGTTAATTAGTTGTTTTAAAGCTGCGATCGCCCCTTGAGGATCTTCTTGTAAGACTTGAGATAAAACTAACCCATAAGTCCAATTTAGTTGATGGTTTTGACGATCATGATCTAAGCGGTATTTTAAGGTAATTTCTGCTTGTTTAAGATAATCTTGAATGGGATCATATTGATTAAAACGACCAACTTTACTAAAGATAGTATCTAACCCTGATATTCCCTCTGATAAATGAATAGAAGCATTACGTAATTGAGTTCCTAAATCTAATTCAGGAGAAGGAATAGGACTAAGATTATTATTGATAGTTAAAGTGACATCAGGGACAGGAATTAAGTAACTTTCATTCGTCTTACGATTCAGATAAGTTGCTTTGAGGATATAATCCCCATCTTTTATATTTTTACCAGGAAGCATAGCCATATTTTCAGTTACTTTAAATCCTTTATTATCACCGAAGTTTCCCCATAACATTCCTTCCCCGATTCCATGATCATGTATCCAGACTATTTCATTATTATTAGCTTCTTTAGGATACCAAGATAATAATACTATTCCTTGTTGTAAAGCTTGCCAATTTCCTGACCATTCGTAGGTAATAGGAATAGGAAAGTTAGAAGAAGCTTCTTCAGGAAGAAGAATGTTATTCAAACGAATTTTACTAACAGATTGAGTAATTGGTTTTATTTCAACTGATGCTTGTTTTCGATGATATAAGTTTACTGAACTTTTATCAGACATTTCCCATGTCTTAACTAGATTAAATTTTGGATTATTATTTAAGGTTTCAGCAAATTTTAATTGATTTTCTCTAGCAAAACCATTATCTCCAGTTTTACTGATAAACCAATCAAAAGAATTACTATCTTGTTCAATATAGTCCTCTTTATTCCCTAGTTCTCGTCCATAAACCTGAGAATTAGCTAACTGACCATAATAGTTAATGGTATTATGATTAATGCTATCTGTATTAGCAATGACTCCTAAATTAATGATTTGATAAGGGGTGATTTCATGAGCCGTTTCGATTATATTTTCAACAGGAATCTCCTCACCTAAGTAGGGACGAAAACTAACCCCAGGACTTAAAAATAAAGAGAATTTCTCTGTTCCAGAAATAGGAAATAAGTTAGTAATCATCACGAACATAGCTACTATTACTGTTACCCATTGAACCGGTTGCCATTTTCCTCGCCATTGGGTTAAACCATAGCTTAAAAAGATAGCTAAAATAGGTAAATAAGACATAATATATCGTGTATCTTTATTAAAAATTGCTGAACAAATTAAATATGATCCACCAAAATAAATTCCCAACCATTTAAGGCTTTTTAGAACTTTTTTATTGTCAATATTATCTTTACTTTTTGGAAATTTGCCCAATAAATGCAGCAATAATCCCACTAGAGGAACTAATAATAATACCCAACCAACAGCTAAAGGTAAATCTTGCCAATAATAAGTCCATGCAGCGATAGTGTTTAAAGGTGGATCTCCTTCATAAGTTGCAGGAATAGCATTAGAATTTTGTACTGTACTAAATAAATAAATCCAGTTCGTTCTATACCAAGGAAACCATAATAAACTAGAAACAAGAAAACTCACCCATAATTGCAAAATTCTTTCCCATTTTTTACTCCATAAGTAAGTAATACCTAAGTAAACTAAAGGAGTAAAAAGGAAAAACATAACACTTTGTTTCGTTAATAAAGCAAGTCCCCAACAAACACCAAAAATAATCGTCCATAACCATTGTTTGCCTCTATTTCCTTCAAATTTCCATAACGTTAAACAACAAAAACAAGCAACCGTTAACGTCATTAATGGAGTATCAATAAGAAACTGTAAACGAGTTTGGTATAAACGAGGAAATAATAGGGTTAACCCCGCACTCCATAACCCAACTTGAGGACTAAATAAAGTTTTTCCAATGATATAAACTGAAATAATTAAAATTCCGTTGTATAATAAATTCGATAGTAAAGCTTGATCATTTCCTAAACCAAATATCTTCTGAAAAAATGCACCAATAATATAAGTTAACGGAGGATATTTTGTGGATATCATCCAGAAATTACGCCACCATTCTCCATTAAAAATTTCAGGGGAATTTAAACTATAAAAATATTGTAGAGACTTGGTTAAATGATTACTTTGATCCCATGCAGGAACAGAATGATCTAAACTTAACCATAAGCGATCGCACACATTACTTGCTAACCATATTAATCCTAAAATTATCCAAATAGGAATTTGAGTAGAAGAAATTTTTTTACGTAACATAGATAATAGTTATAATTAAAGCATTAAATTATAATTTACTCCATTATAGACGAAAGTTTAGGTATAATTGTTCTGTTAAACCCTATCTGAATGATAAAGTGTCTTAAATCTAATCATTATCTATGAAAAAAATAAAGTTATTGTTTATATTATCTCTTATTCTCTTTCCTTGTTTAAGTATTACAGCGCAAACCAAGTTTCTTGATGGCAAGAATAGAAATAATTCATCTATCTTATTAACTAATTTATCTTCTGTCACTCTTGAAAATATTGCTCAACAAATTGCCAATGCTTACTTAAATAAACAAGTGATTACAGAATTTGACCATAACTTAACATCTGAAGAAGCAAAAATAATACAAGAAAAAGTTATTAATCTTTTAAGTTCTTATCAAGGCGAATTAATCGGGTATAAAGCAGCATTAACTAATTCAAAAGCACAAGAAACTTTTAACGTTAATCAACCCTTACTAGGAATATTATTAGAAAATATGTTATTACCATCAGGAACAAAAGTTCCTGCTAAATTTGGAGCAAAACCCATGATAGAAGGGGATTTAATGGTAAGAGTTTCCAGTGAAAAAATTAATGAAGCAACCACAGCACAAGAAACCCTACAATACTTAGATGCAGTCATTCCTTTTCTAGAATTACCTGATTTAGTTTATGATAAAAACATCAAAATCAATGGTGAAATGTTAACGGCAATTAACGTAGGTGCTAGATTAGGTATCGTAGGTGATGTTATACCGTTAAATCAAGAAACAGCTACAACCAATAGTCTTAAAAATATTTCTGTTATCTTAAAAGATGAGTCAGGAAATATAATAGCTCAAGGTAATAGTAACGCTTTGTTAGGTGATCCTTTAAATGTAGTATTTTGGATTAAAGAACAGTTGAAAACTCAAAATAAAACCTTGAAACAAAGTGATTTATTATCATTAGGAAGTATTACCCCATTGATACCAGTAGAAGCAGGAAAAACTATTCTAGCTGAATATGAAGGATTACCCAAAACTGAAACAGAAACAATCATTATTACTTTTGAATAAACTTATCTTTTTATGATAGAAAATAACCAAAATCCAGCTTGTAGGGTGGGCAAAATGGGATAATTTTTCAGTCAAT
>JASJDW010000206.1 GCA_030064955.1 Crocosphaera sp. | reverse complement strand
GAGTTTTCAGGTTGTTTGAGGATTTGACGTAACCGTTGACCTCGTGCTAGTTGTGCTTGGGTAGCAGCATCTAAGTCAGAGGCAAACTGGGAGAAGGCTTCTAACTCAGCAAACTGAGCCAGTTCTAATTTTAACTTCCCTGCCACCTGTTTCATGGCTTTGGTTTGGGCAGCAGAACCCACCCGACTTACCGAAACCCCTGCGTTAATGGCGGGACGGAAACCAGCGTTGAATAGGTCACTGGATAAAAAGATTTGCCCGTCGGTAATGGAAATAACGTTAGTGGGAATGTATGCAGATACGTCCCCTGCTTGGGTTTCAATCACTGGTAAAGCGGTCATACTACCAGCACCGAGAGCATCACTCAATTTAGCAGCCCGTTCTAATAAGCGAGAGTGGATGTAGAAAACGTCTCCAGGATAAGCTTCCCGTCCAGGGGGACGCTTCAGTAACAAGGATAATTGACGGTAAGCTTGGGCTTGCTTAGAAAGGTCATCGTAGATAACTAGAGTGGCTTTACCCTTATACATGAAGTATTCTGCTAAAGTTGCCCCAGTGTATGGAGCAAGGTACTGTAGAGTAGCTGGGTCGTTAGCGTTAGCAGCAACCACAATGGTATAATCCATTGCACCTTTTTCTTCGAGGGTTCCGATCACCTGAGCAACGGTAGAGGCTTTTTGCCCGATGGCTACATATACGCAGATTACGTCTTCTGTCTTCTGGTTAATGATAGTATCGATGGCGATCGCTGTTTTTCCTGTTTTCCGGTCCCCGATGATTAATTCCCGTTGTCCTCTACCGATGGGAATCATGGCATCGATCGCAGTAATTCCGGTTTGTAGGGGTTCACACACAGATTTACGAGCAATAATCCCAGGGGCGGTAGATTCAATCAAACGGCTTTCTGTGGTATTGATATCTCCCTTCCCATCAATGGGACGACCGAGGGAGTCAACCACCCGACCAACCATTGCATCCCCTACGGGAACTTGGGCAATTTTTCCTGTGGCTTTAACGGTACTCCCTTCTTGAATATCCAAGCCTGTTCCCATTAGCACCGCCCCAACGTTGTCTTCTTCTAAGTTGAGGGCAATACCAACGGTTCCATCTTCAAATTCTAAGAGTTCCCCTGCCATGCACTGTTCTAAGCCATAGATACGGGCAGTTCCATCTCCAACTTGGAGAACAGTTCCTACATTAGACACTGTAACAGTTTGGTCGTAGGACTCAATCTGTTGGCGAATAATGCTGCTGATTTCGTCAGGTCTGATACTAACCATAATGGAATTTATCTTTTTAGCAATTGAATGGATTACAATGAAGAAAGGTTATGCGGCTCCGCCAAGACTGACACTAATACGGCGTAGTTGTCCTCGCAAACTAGCATCAAAGACTTGGGAGCCAACTTTGATAATGACACCGCCGATTAAATCGGGGTCATTATCGGTTTTCAGTTCTACTGATTCGGCTCCAGTTAAGGCTTTAATTTTATCGATCACGGAGCGACGTTGGCCATCACTCAACTCTGTTGAGGCGGTGACTTCGGCTAGAACCGTATTGGTTAATTTTCTGAGCAAAGCCAAGTATTGTTCACAAATGGCTTCTAGGAAAACAATTCGTCGTTTATCCACCAACAGCATGATAAAATTCCTTAAGTATTGGTGGATATCATCTCCGAGTATCCTATTTAAAACGGCTCGTTTATCCTCATCCTTGATGACAGGAGAGCTAATAAATTCCCGCAACTGTGCAGATTCTTTTAAAATATCTAAAATACTACGACAGTCTTCCCCAATAGAGCGGGTGATGTCATGGGATTCTGCAAGGGACATCAGGGCTTGAGCGTAGGGTTCAGCAATTTCTGAACTAAATAGTGATCCTTTCACCCTTAACCTCCTAACTGAGCGATACTGCGATCGATAAGCCGTTGTTGAGTATTGTTATCAACCTGGGCTTTGAGTTGATTTTCTGCTTGAACAATGGCTTCTTCGGCAATTTGTTTTTTCAACTGCGCCATTACTCGTTCTTGTTCGGAGGAAAGATCAGCCGCAGCGGTTTCTTTGAGACGAGCAATATCTCGTTCGCTTTGTGCTTGAATTTCAGCTTTGACGGTTTTAGCTCGTTCTGTTGCAGCTTGGCGAATTCGTTCTGCTTCTTTTTGAGCTTGAGCTAATTTTTCTTTTTCTTCAGCTAACGCTTGGGCGGCTGTACGCTGTTTTTCTTCAGCCTCTTCAATGGCTTGGGCAATTTGATTACGTCGTTCGCTGAGGATATTTCCTATGGCTTTACGTCCGTAAAAAACCAAAATGCCAACCAGAATGGCTAAGTTGAGGATGTTACTTTCTAGGAAGTCGAAGTGGAAACCAATCAGGGCTTCCCCTTCAGCGTGACTTTCAGTGGCTAATAATAAAAAAGGGTCGATCATACCGGTTATTGAAGTCAACGGACAGCATCGTTATTTGACAAGTTCTGGCCCTAAAAGCTTTTCTAGGATTTGACGACTTAAGGTATCAACCTGTTGTTCTAGGGTTTTTAGAGCCTCTTGGCGTTGCTGCTCAATTTCTTGGGCAGCAGCTTCTTTTTTGGCTATGGCTTCTTTTTGGGCTTCGGCGACAGCTGCTGTAGCAATTTTCTTAGCTTCTGCTTGCGCTTGAGCGACAATTTCTTGAGACTGCTTACGAGCCTCTGCTAATTCTTGCTCATATTTGGCTGCAAGTTCTTTGGCTTGAGCTAACTGTTGTTGTCCACCAGTTTGTTGTTGACGGATGTAGTCAGCCCGTTCATCTAATACCTTGTTTAAAGGCTTGTAAAATATGGCATTCAAAATAATTGCCAACAAAACAAATTGCAATGCCATCATTGGCAACGTTGCATCAAAATCAAACATGGTTCACCCATCTACATCTTTCGTTTAACACTGGTTTGATGGAGAGACAGCCCAAAAGACTGTCTCTAATCTCTGTATCAGTCTTAAGAGAAGGGGTTAGCGAATAACAATACAAGAGAGATTACCAGGCCGTAGATGGTTAAAGATTCCATGAACGCTAAGGTTAAGAGTAGGGTTCCTCGAATTTTTCCTTCAGCTTCGGGCTGGCGAGCAATCCCAGAAACAGCCTGACCGGATGCGTTTCCTTGACCAATACCAGGGCCGATAGCAGCTAAACCAACAGCTAGGGCAGCAGCAATAACAGAAGCAGCAGCAATAGTGGGATTCATGTTAATTCTTCCTCGATTTTATTGATAGTACAAATTGCAAGCTAGTTGTCAGCTTAAAAAGTTAGGAGCGTGAAGTTTCCCTGCAAAACTAAGGATGTTGACTTCTGTGGTTAGAACTCCCAAAGGGTAAGTGTTTGAGTCGTCACTGAAAATTTTTAGAATCTATCTTCTGTGGTCGACTTCTTTGTTATTGTCTTACGTTTTGGTCATTTTTGTTCAACAGATATTCTTCCTTTTCTCGTTTTGCTTGGTGAGATTTTACCCTTACCCGTGTTCTTCTTCTTCTTCCGATTCAATGGCCTCATGAATATAAGCACCGGCTAAGGTGGCAAATACTAGGGCTTGAATGGCACTGGTAAATAATCCTAGAGCCATTAAGGGTAATGGCACAAATAAGGGGACTAAAAATACAAGCACCGCTACTACCAGTTCATCAGCCAAAATGTTACCGAAAAGACGGAAACTTAGGGAGAGGGGCTTGGTAAAATCTTCTAAAATTTTAATGGGGAGGAGAATGGGGATGGGCTGGATATAATTGGCAAAGTAGCCTAATCCTTTCTTCTTAAACCCTGCGTAGAAGTACGCTAAGGAAGTTAGCAGAGCTAAAGCAACGGTTGTATTGATGTCGTTGGTGGGTGCAGCAAGTTCACTTTCTGGAATCTCGATGAGATGCCAAGGTAGCAACGCACCTGACCAATTAGAGACAAAAATAAACAAAAATAATGTCCCAATAAAGGGCAACCAAGGCCGGTACTCTTTTTCCCCAAGTTGGTTTTTGGCGAGATCTCGCAAAAATTCTAGGACATATTCCATGAAGTTTTGCATTCCGCCCGGTACCCGTTGAATGTTACGGGTTGCTAACAATGAAGCAATTACCAACAAGGCAATGACAAACCAGGAGGCTAAGAATACCTGCCCGTGTACTTTTAAATTGCCAATCTCCCAATACCAGTGTTTACCCACTTCTAAGGCTGCAAGGGGTAAAGTATCTAAAATGCGTAAACCATCTAACATTGTCATGGGTGGAATTTACGGAATCTGGTTACGGAGTGGATGTTTAATCGCTTTTTGGCTGTGGGGCCATTACACTTTGTATGGTGTAGGCGATTATGGCGACTTTATACGTCAAAAATCCCAAGAAAACTGGGACAATTTGTAATTGTTGCCATCGACTGGCTAGGATAATCATCGCAGCAAACACGGCTAGTCCTTTAACACCAACCCGTTGCCCTGATGTTCCTATTTTTTCTACTTCTCCTGCGAGCAATTTAAGGTAAATAATGCCGACACAAGCTCCTAACAGGTAGTTAAGGGCTAAATTTAGGGAGTAGAATATCCAGACAGACACAAAAATAATTCCAGTCAATACTAAACTCGACAGCAACAAAGTTCGTTGCAGTCGATAATAGTCTTTCATGGAATCAGTTTGTGCTGATACGGTTTCTTCTGTTTGGGGTGGGGTTTCAGTCAATGGCATACAGTCACGCACAAAGTGCTAGAAAACGTTTCATAGCAAACCAGTGGTAATAATATCACGTTGAGGTGACAAGATGAATGAAGTCAGAAGTTCCTTAACGAAGTTCCGGCGCTATCGCACAGAAATCAGAAGTTCCTTAACGAAGTTCCGGCGCTATCGCACAGAAGTCAAAAGTTCCTCTCTCCACTTTTCTATTGCGCTTTAGTAACACATCGAAATTTACCGAAGTTTCAGTGCAAAAAATCAACATTGTAAAAGTTCTCGCTAAAATATACCCTAAACCTTGATTTGGGATGTGAGGGATAGATTAACATGACTTTAAGCCGTCGCAAATTTACTAAATTGGCGTTATTAAGTGGTGCTTCTTCTGCAACTTCTTCGGGTATATTTTTTCCTAAACCTGCTGAGTCTTTCAACTTAGATTTTTTGATTAAAGATGCTACTTCTCGCCAGATGTTTGCAGGGTTAATTGTCTATGCAGGCGTTAAACTAATTGATACTGCTTTTCCCCCTAAACCAACCACAGAAAAAGTGATTACTGTTGCTCAAAATACATTAACTGAAAATGGGTTTACAGAGCAAAGAACGGAATACGGAGAAATTAGGGATCAAAGTATTATTTGGGGTGATGAAAAGCAAGAATTTGATCCTGATATTAGTTCTAATATTCCTAACCCTGGTTTTGCGATCGCTAATAATTTAGATTATTATGTTCCTCCTTCTATTTTTACTGCATCTACTGTTGTCGGAATCAATACAGCAAGTAAAGTTTTAAAAGAACAACATGGATTGTATCCTACAGAAGTTGGGGAACTTTTATTGCCAACACACGAAATCTCCGAAGATATCGGGACATGGCAAGGAGATAATGATCCTAGTATTGGGAATAATCCTAAAGCGGGGTTTACTATTTATCGAGCGAAGGGTGCAGAAGTGACTCGTCGTTATGACAGAATTAGTGAAAAATTAGGCAAAATTCAGATGTATATAGATTCACCCAATTATAGAGGAACAATTACCACTAACGTAAGATTTTCAGTATAATATAACGGTCTAACAATTAATCTAAACAAGTTTATTATCATCATGTAAATGACTTAATTGATATGTGAGGAGTATCAAAAATGAAAACAATCAATTTGATTAACAAATTAGGAACAATAGCATTTATTTCTTTAGGTTTAGTTTTGATGATAGATCCAGTAAGTTATAGTCAACGTCCACTTCCTCCATCAACTACCAGATCCTTAATTTCAAGGGATAATTGTACGTCAGACGGAGGGCGTTTTTATTATGGAACTGGGAAGTTAGTTTCTATTGGAAGACAACCAGTTGAATATATTGCAAAGATGGATGCAAACAAAGGACAGACTATTGTAATGTCATGTAGAATTGTACGCTCTAAAAACTATAACCCTTCGACTCTGACGTTAAAGTTTGGCATTTTAGATGGAGAACATGACTATAGAGATAATACAATAAAAGTGAATTTTTATTTAGATGGACAATTTAAGAGCTTTCGACCTATTATTAGGGGGCAACTAACGACTGTACCACTTGATATTAAAAATATGAATAGTGTAGCAATTGAAGTTGAATACTCTGATCAAGCTTCTAGTACCCATGATTTTTATATTGTTGATGCTTCATTATTATTAGGAACAATTGAAGAAAATGACATTTATGTTTCTTCACCTAATGATACACCTAACGGCATAATTATTGAAAGCACTGTAGGAGAATCACCTTCATTAACTCCAGATGAGGTAATTAATGACACTCATAATGTTATCAAAGAAATTGACGGTTTGCGTCAACAAGTTGAGGGAATTTTAAAAGTATTTTAGTTTAGTTAATTGGACTTTTGCGGTTGAGTTAAACAATAGTAAAATTCAACCTAAACCTCTATCTTTTTACTCCTCCTTGAATGTCTAAAATTGCATTATTAGCACGTTCAAACTTTTGAAGATTTCTTTCTAATGCAAAAATATCTTTTGCACGTCTCAAATCTTCTAAAGCTTCCTCATTTTTATTCTGTTGATGATAAATTATTCCTCGATAATGAAAAGCATCTCCTAGCTGTTTGTTAAGACTAATAGCAGTTGTGTAATCATTTAATGCTTGTTGTTTATTTCCTCTTTGAAAATAAATATTTCCCCGTTGCAACAGAGCATCTGCATCTCTAGGATTTCTTTTTATCAGTTCTTCAAAATCCTTCAAAGCTTCATCATAATATCCAAAATCACGAGCAAAAATTAATCCGCGATTATATCTAGCACTAAGTAAATTATTATCTAATCTAATTGCTGTTGAGTAGTCATTAACAGCTTTCTGCTTATCTTCAATGGATGAATAAGATAATCCTCGATAAAAATAAGCAATAGGTTGATAATTTTTAGGATCTTGTTCAATGCTTTTTGTAAATTTCTTGATAGCTGATTGATAATTTCTAGCATCTAATTCAGAAAAGCCAACTATTATATAAGAATTATCTCTATCTTGATCAAGTAATCGTTTAGGCAGAGGTTTTAGATTAATATCAAGATCAGACTTTTGTAAAGTTGCTAACGGTAATAAGTTAATAAAATAATCAATAGGAATACCTGATGCAAAATCACCTTTAAAGGGAATTATTGGAATTCTTTCATCAATTTCGGTTCGTAGTTCAACATCTCCCGGACTATCACCTCTACCATGAATTCCTAATAATCTACCACAAACATCAAGAATAGCTCCGCCACTCATTCCTGAAGAAGTATCACTAGAATAGCGCATATCATACCCCCTTGGCCTTTTATAGATTTTCCTAATTAGAGTAGTTTTTATTTGCTTTATTTCTGGCTTAGGAGGATTAGGGTCAATATGAGGGAGGGGATACCCCAAAAGATAAACATTTTTTCCTTGTTCAGTTTGTTGAGAACTTGTAAATGTAATAGGAATATAATTTCTTGAACTTTGAAAACGAATAATTGCTAAGTCAAGAAACTGACTGGTATGATCTAAAAGTTGACCGTCAATAACATTATGCTGACCATATTGTGACTGTATCGTAAGACGATCATAATCCAATATTTCTTGAGATTTGACAGCATGAGCAACCGTTAAAACTGTATAAATATTATTTTGTTTAGCGATAATAACTCCTGAACCAGAAAAATCATCAAAGTGATCAATTTTAACTATACTATTATCAGCTATATCCTGGATATTACGACAATCTGCTGTAACTTTGTTTGCTTCTACAGCATTACTTATTATGGTCAATGCAAAAATATCTAACATTACCAATAGACTGATGACATAAGATTTTATTTTAAATAAACTGAGGTTAATTTCCATCGTTATGATTAGATAATTTTTCAGAAAATTCTTTAATTAATTCTACTAATAGAGCAGAAACTATGCCTATCAAAAATGGTATTATAGCAATTCTCTGTTCTTTTGACATAAAGTTAGCTAGAAATTCACCCCGAATATAATAACCAGGTGACTTAAAATTAAGTCCACTCAAAACTTTTCTTGCAGTTCCATCAAACAACACTTTAATTCCTTCAGAAGTCAGACTCATATTATATAATCTTTCAATTCCTTGACCGCCTTGAAACTGTAAAAATTGACTAGGTTCGATATTTAAGTCTTGATCAGCCATACGAACATTACCCTTGATAATATTGGTGACATAATCTTCCTCTTCTTCATGATATAATTGAGTATCTATAACTGATAAAATTCTTTGAAGGATAATTTCATTATTTGTAGCCTCCTTTAATTCAAGCTCAATGAAAAGAGGATAAAAAACTTCAAAATTTAAAGTATTATTTCCAGATTTTGGAGTCCATTCTAATGCGGTTGAATTTGTTTCATTACGAAGTTTTGGCTGCTGTGTTGTGTATCCTTGCCAAGCAAGATCAAAAGCTTGATCACCTAGTTTGATTTCAATATCAGCAATTTTTTTTGAATCATCAAAATTTGTTTGAAAAAAACATGAATTTGAAATTTCAAAATCTATATAAAACTCAATTAAATTACGGCTATTATCATATTTTAAACAATTGACTGCAATTGATTCAGCTAACTCAAGTAATAACAATTTTAAATCATTTTCTTGATCTTTATTAGATAGTTTAATTTCTAGTTTTGGATCAATATTTAAGTTCTTATCTTGTTTTAGTTTAATGCCTTTAGTTTGATTAAATTCAGTTATATTTTGATGCTTAAAATTTTTGCCTGATAATTCTAGTTCAGGTAAACCCCAAAAGCTAATTTTTCTTAAATTAAGAGCGTCTATTTCTTGAATAAAATCTTGCTTTTTATCTAAAACAAAAGTTAACTGATTAGCAATTAATTCTCCTTCAAAATAATTAAGAGCAGAAAAACTTGTCAGAAAAATTAGTATTGTTGACAAAAATAAAAAAAGAAGAAATTTGAAACTAAAAAAAAGTTGTTTGTATCTACATGAATAGTGTAAGATAAAACTTAAAATACTAATCATTAATTGCTTAATTATATTCATAAACTATTACTTCTTTAACCATTGAGGATCATGAAAAAACGGGATCTTTCTTTCAATTGGTTGATCAGGTCTCTTATAAGGAAACTGTTTCCCATTTATCTCAATAGTATAATTTCCTGCTGGTGTTTTTTTCGCATTCCATCGACAAATCACTTCATTATTAGCTCGATAACTGGTAACATTATTGACACAAGAATAAACAAGTTGGTTGCTTGTTGATCTAATTTCAAACCGATCAATATCAGCTTTATGCTCAGTCAACCAAATTATCTCATAAGTCGTTGAACTATAATTATGATGGATAACAGGAAAATATTTAATATCGTTACTATTAACGCCTTCCCAAGCCAAAAACCTTAAACTTTCTGGAGGAACCTTTGCTTGCTTTAAAATGTTTGTTGATATGGAAAATCGATAAGGAGAATTCTTAAAATTAGAAGAAGTAAAATGACCAAATTCATATTTTGGGCGGAAAGACTCTATTTTTAACTTAAGTTGTTCTGGGTTACTCCCAAAGACTGTTAATTCTATCTTATTATTATTATCTTTTGGAATTCTTCCCGTTGATAAAGAAATAAGACGGAAAGGACTACTCCGAGTTTGAGCTACCTCTCCTTTCCTGATTCCTTCGCAATGAGTTCCTCTCCAACTATAACTTGTCAATTCAGAAACATCTGTTTCACTTGGACAAGGTTGAGAATAACTAGAAAAAGAGAGCAATACAAAAACTAAACCGCTTGCTAAAAAAATGAACAAATTTGTTGACATTTTTAGATAATTTTTACTATTTAACATAAATATAATAAGGTCTGAACCTAACTAAAGGACATATTTTGATTAAAGAGACGCTGATCCGGTTCCTTGGAACATTACCCAAGATAAGAAGAAGTTAACTACAAAAACAGCTAATAAGGATGTTACTACGGCAGTGGTTGTGGACTGACCTACTCCTTTTGCTCCTCCCGTAGTGGTAAGTCCCCAACTACAACCAATGACAGCAATTAACCCTCCAAAGGCAACGGATTTAATGACAGAAGTAACCAAATCCCATAATTCCAAAAAGTTCCGTATTGAGGTTAAAAAAACGTAAGGAGAAATATCATATAATCCATTGGCAATTAATAGTCCCCCTGTCATTCCTGTTAATAAGGAAAGAATATTTAAGACCGGTAACATCAAACAACAAGCTAAGACGCGAGGTACCACTAAATAGTCAATGGGGTCTGTTTTGAGCATATATAAGGCATCAATTTGTTCTGTAACGCGCATGGTTCCAATTTCAGCAGCAAAGGCTGATCCCACTCTTCCTGCTACTACAACCGCCGTTAAAACAGGGGCTAATTCTCTGGTTAAGGCTAAGGCTAATACCCCTCCAACGGTTGATGCTGCCCCAAAACTAATAAATTCCCTAGCTACTTGAATAGTAAACACCATCCCTACAAACCCGGCCGTAATCAGGGCAATAGTTAACGATTCTGGCCCAACCACACTCATCTGTTCTAAGGTATTTCGTCGATGAATCTTCGTTTTGAGCAGATGAAAAAATACTTGACCCCCTAATAAAATGGCCGCTATCAATCGCTCAAACCAAATGCCGAGTCCTCTTCTTGAATGGGTAGGGTTTGTCATTACTCCTCACGGTTTATGGGTCTTTTTACTTTAAGATTTTTTGGCCTTAATTACCACCACCAAGGGGGGCATTTTGCCCCCCTTTTTTTGTGGTTACTTTTCCCTATATTTACGATAAGCTTCTATTAATTCTTGGAACAACAACTTAACCAACTTATCCCCTACTCTAGCCTTACCCCATTGTTTGAGGGAATTTAGCCCACGGAATTTGGGGTCAATGTTTCCCTCCTCAGTTAACTTTGCCTGAATATCCTTAAGATAGCGATCCCGCAAAAACTGAACCTGTGGCTTAGGGTTCTTTGGGGGTGACATAGCCATAATACGACGCGCCCACAAATACAAGCGAATCCTTGCCAGAACCGAACCAGTAACGATATGACCCTTTTTCTTTCCCGACTCCCAAGGTTTAACCGCTTTCCCCAAACAAGCATGAAACCGGTTTAACCCCACACGCTTAGTTATGGGTTTCCCACTCTTGCCAAACTTGCGCGGTTTGACCTTGCGAAGTTCCTTCCCATCACCGTCTAAAAATTGCTCAAAAGGGTGTATTTGGCAAAGAATTATTACAGATTCATAAATTCCTAGCTGAAATTTCTCAAAAGCTTCACAATAAAATTGATAATTAGGATTAGCTAAAAACTGCTTAAATGCTTGCCTTATCTCAATTCTACGGGTTTTAAGCCTAATAATCTGTTGAGCTAACTTAATTATTTCGGAACTAAAACCGCATTGTCTAGCCGTTCCGATACTTTTAGAAAGTTTTTTTGACCAAAATTTTCGTCGGCTAGGATGTTGAGGACTATTACTAATAAATAACCAAATACCGTCTACCTTGTCTGACGATTGAGACTTACTATTTTTGGCTTCTGGAAACTCCGTATGAAGTAAATTTCTAGCGCGGTTAACAATGGGCTTTAATTCCTTGTTAATCCGTTCATGTTCTAGGAATAACTGATAGGTTGCATTAATCTCAGGGGTTTTTAGAGATAAGAATGCACTGGGATTATTAATATTAAGCCAACCACAATAAGCCAAAGCAGTAGCATCATGATAATCATCTTTGTAATCCCATTGGCAAAGCTTACGATAAGAAGCTAAATCACGATTACTAATAAACCTCACTTCTTTACCCGCATCAAGCAAAGTATTAAGCCATAGTTTAGAGTAATTACCAGTGGGTTCTAGGATATAAATATCCCCCAAACTTATTAACTTTTCAAGGTGCGCCAAGTTAGTTTCTATCTCGTAAAAATAGGCCCCGTCATAAAAATCAGTTGCCTTAGTTATAGGGTAATCGAGATAGTCACTTAAACACTAAAACTCATCGGTACTGCTACACAATTGTAACAACCGATATCTAAACCGACAATGGTTTTATCGTTCATAGTTTTGTGTTGTTCATAGGGTATTATTTTGGCCCTTTAAAAATCCATCGTCTTTTAATACCCGAAGCCATAAACGGCTGATTACTTTAGAAGACAGTAAGGATAAAAGGGGCATGGGGATAGCGTCTATTAAAAAGAAAAGACAGAATCGTCTGGTTAGTGTAAAAGACAGAATTATCCCCATGAGGGAAAGGGTAGCTAACCCCCCCTAGTCCCCCTACTTCTAAAAGTAGGTAGGATACGGAAGGTTAAAGGCTTAAATGTCCTCTAAAACTCTCTTTGCTTCTTTTAGTTTTTGCAAAGCAATTATTCGATCTTCCCCACAGAATTTATAAGTTGTATTGTCAGAACAATGTAAAATTAATTCTGTTTCATTATCTTCAATTCGATAAAATGTTGAGGAACAAAAATATGTCCCTAATTGTCCTTTTTTGGGAAAATTATTGTGAGTGACAACCATAACTCCAATAAAAACATCGTTCATTTTATTTAGTCCTCTTTAATTAAACTATCAAGCGTTGACCCTGGAATTGGGTTCTCTTTCCAGAGAACCCTTTGTATAATCTCGCTACAATCAGCAAGAATATCGTCTGATTCATCTTCATTAAAAATCTTGATTGTTCCGTCTGAAAAAACGACTTCAAGTAATCCATTTTTGAGACTAGCTTGTTCAATTGAAATAGCATAAAACCAACCAGCATAAGGGGTTTCCTCAACGTGATCAGGAACTTCAACTAAGACTAAAGACAAGTAATGCTTACTCATGTTCTATTCCTATTGTGTGAGGGGATTAAACAATACATTTTTCAATAGAACTCGTTACCTTTTAGGCTTTCTAGGTAATGAGCTTTTTAAGGTTTTTCTGTTAAAAGATGTCTAGTTATTTCTTGAAAGTTTAAGGGTAAAGAGTGAATTAAAGCTCTTTTTACGTCATTTTTTCCTCCAGCAATCCAGGAAATAAGATTTCTGACTAAGATTAAAATTTTTGTTTGTTTTTCTTCAGAATTATACGGAGAAAAAGTTAAGTAGTATCTGACTAGATCCATAATTAGAGATACTTCTTCGTGTTTTAAAGTGTACTCCTCAACTTCTGAAAATTTAGGGGCATTTTTAGCAATCCATTCATCTGCTAATGTTTGAGTGTGGATTATTTCGCCATCTGGATTACGAGCATGAGCGACATCTTTAAAAGGGATTAAAAAAGTAAAATCTCTCATATCACGTTTAAATTCACAATAAATATCACTTAAAAGAGGTTCTAGATCGTGTAATTCTTGTTTAGTTAAATATTTAAGAGTTACTTTAAAAAAAAAGCGATTATAAGAGATTACTTCAGGCTCAAAAGAACAATAATGATCACAATGAATACCGCTCTTAAAGACTGGTAGCAATTCATTAAAATAATGCTCGTCTTTAGGAAAAACTCGATAGTGGGGAATCCCTTCCATGTGTAAAACTCCATAAAATCAACTTAGTAAACCAATAGTCAGCGCGGTCTTTTTCTTCAATTAAAGCTTGCAAGTCCGCTTGCCATGCTTCTAGTTTATCAATCGGCACATCCTCCACTTCATCATCCTCTAAATCGTCGGGGTGTTTTTCGTCTTCATTTACCTCCCAATCTTCTAAATAATCTTCAATAATTTGGTTAGGATCTAACCCCCTAGAACGGGCTTTGTACTCGAACTCCTCCCAGACTTGACCATCAACTTTTAACCATTTCTTATCCCTTAATTCCCTACTACAAAAACGAGATTTAATTAGGTCGTGGGTAATAAGATGGGGTTGTATAGCATTAACGATGATCTCCCAATTTTTAATCAATTCATCATCCCAAAACTTGGTAAGGGGACGACATTGATACTCATTTTGAGGCAATACCTTAAAACCAGCACAGATGAGATCCTTCATGACTCTAGCTGCTTTGATAATCTTATCGACGTACCAATGAGACTGGTGAAGTTCTTTCTCGCAAAATTCTTTCCAGGTATTGTAACAATGTCTGTAAATTCTCTTGAGTTTGAATTGAAAGGCGAGAAAGCCAAATTTAACCCAGGAATGCTTATACAGTTTGAGGTCTTGTAAGCCTATTCTAAAACCCCTCTCATTGTCGATGGTGTCGTCATTGATGTCGTAAAGATATTGTAGTAGATACTGCTCCCAGTCTTCGTAATCAACCCCTTCTTCAACTGAAGGGATCATGTCTAAAGGATCGGGCATTTCATCCCTTTTCCCTAGCCACTGAGCAGCAAAGGAACCATAAGCCTTTAGGTTGCCTTCAATGCGATCGTTAGCGACTGTCTGGAAGTTG